>NZ_JBFTOJ010000034.1:0-28894 GCF_056397905.1 Stenotrophomonas sp. 05L414_2 | reverse complement strand
GTGCTGGTCGCGCTGACCGGGTTCTGAGATTGCCGGCCAGCGGCCGGCACTACCCCTATCTGATTCGAGGTCTGACCATGGCTGTTTCCAACACTTCCTTGCTGCATGGCTGGCGCCTGTTCATGGCCATCGCCGCAGTCCTGATCGCCTTTGCGCTGGCAGCCTTCGCTCTGCAACCGGATCTGGCCGAGGGCAGCCGCGCAGCGATCCGGGTCACTGCCCGCACGTCGTTCCTGCTGTTCCTGGCCGCGTTTACGGCATCGTCATTTGCCACCCTGCTGCCCGGGCCGACCACCCGCTTCCTGATGCGCGAACGCCGCATCATCGGCCTGTCGTTTGCGTTCTCGCATCTGCTGCATGCCTTCGCCATCACCGCGTTCGGCATCCTCAATCCGGCGTTCTGGCCAGCGCGCTCCGCCCTTGCCAATCTTCCCGGAACGATGGGTTACGTGGCCATCCTGGCGCTGGCCATCACCTCGCACCGGAGCATCGCCCGGCGCATGGGTCCAACCGCCTGGCGGCGACTGCACGTCACCGGCATGTGGGTCATCGCGGCGGTGTTCACCTATTCGTACTTCAAACGTGTACCCACGAACTTCTGGTATGCGGTGCCTTCGGCACTGCTGTTCACCGCCTTCKTGGTCCGCTGGATCGCCAAACGTGCTCAGTCGCTGCGCCGCAGCGCCCACGCCCGTCCTTCCCTGCCAGCGGCCTGATCATCCCCAACCGGAGTTTGAACATGACAGTCTCTTCCTCTCGCCGCCGTGCACTGGTCATCGGCGGCTCACGCGGCATCGGTGCGGCCATTGCGCAACGCTTGGCCGTTGATGGCCATGACGTCGCCATCACCCACGTCTCGCGCCCCGATGGGGCGCAGGCATCGCTTGATGCCATCCGCGCGCACGGTGGCCGCGCGCTCGCCTTCCAGGCTGACAGCAGCGATGCCGATGCGTTGCGCCGGGCCGTGGCCGCCGCTGCGCAGGCCTTCGGTGGGTTGGATGTGCTGGTGGTCAATGCCGGCCTGTACCGGCATACACCGATCGACAGCGTGGATCTGCCTACGCTGGACCAGCTGCTGGCGGTGAACATACGTGGCGTGGTGCTGGCCATCCAGGCGGCCCTGCCGCATCTGTCCGGCGGTGGCCGCATCATCACCATCGGCAGCAACACTGCCGTGCGCAGTGGTTCGCCCGGCAGCAGCCTGTATGCGATGAGCAAGGCGGCGGTGGCCGCTCTGGTGCGCGAGCTGGCGCTGGAGCTGGCCCCCAGCGGCATCACCATCAACAACCTACAACCCGGCCCGACTGCGACCGACATCACCGCCGGGCTGGATGAAAAGCTTGCTGCGCGGGTACCCCTGGGCCGCATTGCCCAGCCTGCCGAGATCGCGTCATTGGCCAGTTGGGTAGCGGGGCCGGAAGCGGGCTACATGACAGGCAGCAGCCTGACCATCGATGGAGGCTTCATCCTCTGAGCCGTTGCACGATCCCCCATCCCACACCCCACCGCATCACGGCGCCCGGCGCAGGGTGATCATCGTAATCTCCGACGGTACGCCGATGCGGGCCGGGAACCCGGCCCACAGGCCGGCACCGTTGCTCACGTACAGCGTCATGCCATCCACCGCGTAGCGACCGGAGACGAAGCCGCCGTTGGCGCGCTTCACCAGCTGGTCCATGCCGATGATCTGTCCGCCATGGGTGTGCCCGGACAGCTGCAGTTTCACCCCGCGTGCAGCGGCCTCGCGTGCATTGCGTGGCCGATGGTCGAGCAGGATCACCGGTGCGCTGGGGTCGGCACCGGCCAGGGCGGCCTCCAGGTCGGGCAGCGGCAGGCCATAGCGTGCGGCGACCGGGTCGGTGACGCCGGCGATGGTCAGTGCTGCCCCGCCACGGCGCACCTGGGTGTGGCTGTTTTCCAGCACCTGCATGTGCAGTGCACGGAAGGCCTGCATCCATTCGCTGTACTGCGCGTAGTACTCGTGGTTGCCGGTAATGGCGATCACCCCGTCCGGCGCACGCAGGTCCGCCAGTGGGGTGTAATCGTTGCGGCGCGCCTGCACGCTGCCGTCGATCAGGTCGCCGGTGATCACCACCAGATCCGGTTGCAGTGCGTTGCTTGCAGCCACGACCTGGCGCACCCAGTCGCCGGTSAGCAGGCGGCTGGCGTGGATGTCGGTGAGCTGCAGCACACGGTAGCCATCGAAGGCCTGCGGCAGTCCGCTGATGGCCACCTCGATCTGCCGTGGCTTGGGTACGGCCATGCCCTGGCTGACACCGAAGGCACTGAGCAGCAGCGCAAGCACCGCGGCAGAAGGGCGCAGCGCCTTGCTGCGCAGTACGGAAAGGACGCGCGGTGCGCGCAGCAGGCGCGCGGCCAACAGGCCGGCGTCCAGCACCAGCAACGCCAGAGCCAGCAGCAGCACGGCGGTGGAACCGGTGGCCAGCGTGGCAATGACCATCTTCGGAATTTCCGGGGAGGCCATCGTGCCCCAGAAGCTGGCGACGATGCGCAGCTGCACGGCAATGCCCACCAGCAGCACCGACAGCACCACCTTCGACCAGACAGGCAGGCGCAGCGGCCAGAACAGGCGCCAGGCCACATACAGGCCCATCAGAAAACCAATCGTACTCAGCACTACGACAATCCAGAACGGCGAACAGGCCCGCCATGGTGACGGCAGAAGATGGCAATGGATAGAGCCGGGCATGGGCCCAGCCCCGACATCGTCACGCTTCCGGCAGGCGTTCCACCCGCAGCCGCGTGATGCGCCGCTTCTCCATCGCCAGCACGGTGATGCGGATACCGGCCACCTCCAGCGTGTCGCCGATGTCGGGCAGGCGCCCCAGTTGCTCCAGCACCAGCCCGGAAATGGTCATGTAGTCCGCGCTGCGCGGCAGCGACACGCCGGCCAGCCGCTGCAGGTCGTCCAGGGTCAGCGCGCCGTCGGCGTCCCAGCAGTCCTCGCCCTGTGCAACCACGCCATAGCGCTCGTCCTGGGTATCGGCCAGATCACCGGCGATCGCCGCCAGCAGATCGTTGGCCGTTACCAGGCCTTCCACGCTGCCGTACTCGTCCACCGCCACTGCCAACGGCACCGGGTGCTGGCGGATCAGCTCCAGGGCCTGCAACGCACTGGCGCTGGACAGCACGTACTGCGGCTCGCGCAGGTTGCCTTCCAGTTGCAGTGGCTTGCCCTGCAGCAGGTCGGCCAGCAGGTCACGGCTCTGCACCACGCCACGCAGGCTGTCCAGGTCGCCCTCGCCCACCAGCATCCGCGTATGCGGCGACGCCACCAGGCGTGCGACCACATCGTCGTGACCACGCGCCATGTCGATCCACTGCACGTCGGCACGCACCGTCATCACGCTCGATACCGGACGGTCGGCCAGGCCCAGCACACTGCGGATCATCTCGTGCTCGGCGGGCTGCAGGCGTTCTTCGGTGCTGCCGCGCTCATCGGCTTCATCCTCATCGTGGCCATTGGCCTGGCGCGCACCCAGCAGCCGCAGCACGGCATCGGCAGTACGCTGGCGGAACGGCTGGCGCTGCTCGTTGCGCTCGCGGTTGAAACGTATCCACTGGTTGAACGCTTCCACCAGGATCGAGAACGCGATGGCCGCGTACAGGTACCCCTTCGGAATCCTGTAGCCCAGGCCCTCGGCCACCAGGCTGAAACCGATCATCAGCAGGAAGCCCAGGCACAGCACCACCACGGTCGGGTGCTTGTTGACGAAGCGGGTCAGCGGCTTGCTGGCCAGCAGCATCAGCGCCATCGCGATGGTCACCGCCGCATACATCACGCCGAGGTTGTCGACCATGCCGACCGCGGTGATCACCGAATCCAGCGAGAACACCGCATCAAGCACCACGATCTGCGCCACCACCATCGCAAAGCTGGCATAGACCTTCTTGCCATCCTCGTGATGCTCGCGGCCTTCAAGCCGCTCGTGCAGCTCCATGGTGCCCTTGAACAGCAGGAACAGGCCGCCGCCGAGCAGGATCAGATCGCGGCCGGAGAAGCTGTGCTCCAGCAGCGTGACCAGTGGTTCGGTCAGTTTCATGATCCAGGCCAACGCAGCCAGCAGCACCAGCCGCATCAGCAGCGCCAATGCCAGGCCGATCACCCGCGCGCGGTCGCGCTGGTGCGGCGGCAGCTTGTCGGCCAGGATCGCGATGAACACCAGGTTGTCGATGCCGAGAACGATCTCCAGCACGACCAGGGTTGCAAGGCCCATCCATATCGAGGGGTCAGCCAACCATTCCATTTCAGGTCCGTTTCGTCAGTAAGGGAAAAGTGGTGCGGTGCAGGCGTGCGGCGCAGCCAGGCTCAATCCGCATCCTGCGCCTGCGCAGGGTCATGCCCGAGCAGGTCGCCAGGGCTGCATTGCAGTTCGCGGCAGATCGCATCGAGGGTGGAAAAGCGGATTGCGCGTGCCTTGCCGGTCTTCAGGATCGACAGGTTGGCCAGGGTGATGTCGATGCGCCCGGCCAGCTCGGACAAGGTCATGCCGCGCTGCTGCAGCATGCGGTCGAGGGTGATGACGATCGCCATCAGATCATGCTCATCAAATCACACCGTCCAGATCGTCGCGCATCGCTGCGCCAACGGCGAACACCCGCGCCAGCACGAACAGCATCAGCACGGCCACCAGGCCGGTGATCGACATGCCACCGCCAACTTCCATCCACGCAAAGTCCGGCCCCATCCAGCTGGCATACAGACCGATCACGATGGACAGCACCTCCATCGCCAGCATCAGCCAGGCCATGCGTTGCAGGCGTACGGCATTGGCATGGGTGAAGGGGCGTTCGTTGGCCGCAGAACGCAGCAGCCGCGCCAGGTGGCGCAGGAACACCAGGCACAGCACCAGTAGTGCGACGATGGCGGCCAGGCCCACGCAGAAATGCAGGAACAGATGCGAACCGTGCACGGCCGCGGCCTGCGCGTCGTGCACGCTGTCCAGCAGCCAGTTGCGGTCGTAGGCCACCAGCGGCACCGCCAGCAGCGCGGCCAGGATGCCCAGCCAGCACATCGCGCGCACCGCCTGCACGGCGGTCTGGGCCAGGGTGAACAAGCCGCGCGCAGGAAGGGCGCGGGCGGGACGAGCGGTCAAGCAGCCTCCGATGTGGAGCGGCCCTGCCGCCCCGGGGTGGATTTATCGATAAACGATATATCACATCCCCGGGCTGTTGGCTGAATCGCGTGTACTCCGGCAGCGCTACCGGGCGGGTGCCGGTGCAGGCGGCGCGGCCTGTTCGCGCATCGCTTCGCCCGGCGTGGCCGAGGCCATCGCCTGCACCCCCGCCTCGGCGGCCTGCCGGGTGACCAGCCGGAAGCGCACGCGCAGCTTGCTTTCGCCCGGCGTTGCCCAACCGTACTGGATCGCCACCTGGTCGCCGGACAATGGACCGCGCGAGGGCAGCGAGCGGATCTGCAGCGGCTTCGGTGCGGCCTGCATCAGCCGCGCGAAGCCCTTCTGCACCACCGCCGGGTCGGCCTTCTCGGCATACACGGTGCAGGTGCCATCGTCGGCCCAGCTGACCGCATAGCGGCCACTGGCCAACGGCACCATCCATGCCATGCCCGGCTGGCCCTGCAGCAGCGTAGCGGCCTCGGCCGGCTGCAGCGGCGTCAGGCCATTGGCATCCATCAGCGACTGCAGCCGCGCCGGCGCGCCGATGTGCTGCATGCAGGCAGTGTCGAACAGTTCGCTGAAGGGATCCTGCGCCGGTGCCTTCGGCGCACGCGCAGGCTGGGCCATCACCACGATCGGCAGCAGCAGGCCAGCGATCAGCCAGGGCGCAGGGCGCATCGGAACTCCACGGAACGGAAAACAGCGGGGAGGATGACAAAGCCGGGAGGCAGTACGCAACGGGCACCCCCGCGCTTGACATCACCTGCCACCAGGGGGAACATCAGTTAACGAATTAGTTAACTGCAACCATGGACCGCATCTTCGAAGCCCTGGCCTCCACCGCACGCCGGCAGATCCTGGCCTACCTCAGCGCCGGCGAGCTCAGCGCCGGCGAGCTGGCCGAGCGCTTCGATTTCAGCAAGCCGGCACTCTCCAGCCACCTGCGCATCCTGGAAGACGCCGGCCTGATCGAACGCGAGAAGCGCGGCCAGTTCGTGTACTTCCGGCAGGTGCCCGACCGCCTGGCCAACACGCTGTTTTCCTGGGCTGCCGAAGTCTGTCCGGTCGGCGGCCCGCTGAAGCGCGAAGCGCGCGCACGCCGCAAGACACCCGCCCGCTGAGGAGCACTGCGATGCCCGGTTCGACCCGCACCAGCCGTTCGTTTCCGAGTATCCAGCTTCCGGCACACGACGGCGGTGGCCCGGTGGAAGTCACACTGATCGCGCAGCTCGGCATCGGTGCCGGCGACGCGCTGGTGAGCGATGCCAGCCAGCGCCAGCGCCACCACCCGGCCTTCATCGATGCGCTGGACGAGCCCTCGGCACGGTTGGGTGGCATGCACCTGCAGCACGGCGATCCGTCATCGCTGTACAGCTTCGGGGTGGGTGCCGGCGGCCATCCCTTCCACCGCCATGCCGGGCCGCGCATGTTCACCGCCATCGCCGGCAGTGCCGGTGCCGAGCTGCGGTTTGCCAGCGCATCCGATCAGCAGCTGGCGGACGATCCCTCGCACTTCCTGCGGTCGCTGCGTCGTGTCCGCATCCCGCCCGATTGCCTGTTCACCGTGCGCTTTGGTGGTGGCACCTGGCACCAGTTCGCCTCGAACAGTCCGGCCCACCCTGCCCTGTTCGCGCTCTCGTGCCACAGCAATGAGCTGGCCGGGGCGATGAGCGCGCAGGCGCGCGCACTGGCACAGGCAAACGCCGCGGACATTCCCAGCCTGACCGACGTGCTGCCAGCAGCGCACTGGCCCAGCGCAACCACACTTGCCGCCACGCCGTTGCTGCAACTGTCACTGCAGGCGGCAGCGCCCAGCCTGCGCGCACGCCTGTGCGTGCAGACGCGCACGTTGCTGGGGCCGCTGCGTCGCTTCAGCCTGGAGCCACTGCGCGGATTCGTGGAGCGGGCGACGCCGGCGTACCCGGTCTGCAGCAGCGCGTCGTCGCCTTCAGCGGGAATGCTCGCCAGCGCCCTGCCGCACGGTCACTACAACGACACGACCACGCTGACCCTGCACGGCGGGCAGACCCGCCATCGATCGGCCTCCGCCCTGCTGGCCGACATACTGGACGGGTTCCTGCGCAACCCGCCGGCGGGCGTCGGCCGCTTGATGGCCCTGCGCAATCGTCTGGTTGCACCACTGCGTCTGCGCACCTCGCCGCTGGGCTGCCCGGTGTCGTCGCTGCTGTCCACCGACCGCAGCCGCGTGTTCGGCGGACGTTTCCCGGTGCTGGATGCCCGAGTAGATGCGGAAGACCGGTGTGCCGAAGTGCTGCTCGGCGCAGACGACCGCCATCTCCGCTTCCGCAGCAGCGTGCGCGTGCAGTTCTGCGAGGACGGCCAGGTCCAGATCAGCCTGGGCTCGCGCGTGCAGACGCTCAATGCGTTTGGCCGCTTCTACATGGCCATGATAGACAGCGCCCATCGCCATTACGTGGCCCCGGCACTGCTGCGCCGCGCCGTTGAACATGCGCTGGCACCGGAACTGGCCGCGTGGTCCGGCACGCCTGTACATTCCTGAGCTGCGGCAGCACTGTGCAGGGGCCCTGTGCGGCCCCCGCGATCAGACCACGATCTCGCCTTGGTCCTCGCCATCCCAGTAATGGATGCGGCTGGCGTGTACGTGGATCAGCACCAGACCCGGCGTATCCACGCCCTGCTCGAACCACCGCTCCAGGTCCTTCACCCAATGCTGGGCCATCGTGGCGCGATCGCGGATCAGCTCTGCCCTGCCCTGCACGTGCACRAACAGCGGTGGCTTGCCCAGCAGCGACTTGCTGCCGGTCAGGCCCAGCGCCACGTTCGGGTCGGCGCTGATCTCGCGCACCATGTCGGTGTTTTCCATGGTGAAGAACCAGCTGTCGCCGTCGTAGTCCACATCGCCGTTGTTGCTCATCGGGCGGCCAGCGATCTGGCCGCCGGCATGGGTCTGCAGCATGGTGAAATCGATGCCGGCCATCTTCTTGGCCAGTTCGGGAAGGGTGAGCGTGGTCATGGGCAGTTCCTTCAACAGATGGGTGTCCAGCGTCTGCTCGACGCGGTGACCGATACGTGGATGGCTGCTGGCGCCTTCTTCACGCAGTGGCCGTAGTTGGCATTCCCGCGTGCAGCGCCCCCGCGCCGCGGTGACCGTCACTCATCAGCGCGGATAGCGGAACACCAGGTCATCCGGATCGCTGCGCACCGCCTGCGCATCCAACACGCCGCCGAGGCGGACCGCCACTGCCTGCGAGGCGTGGTTGTCCGCTGCCATGTAGCTCACCAGCGTCGGCAATCCGCGCACCACGAACGCCCAATCACGCAGCGCCGCCGCCGCCTCGCTGGCGAAACCCTGCCCTTCCTGCCCGGCATACAGCAACCAGCCCAGTTCCTGTTCCGGAAACAGCGGGCCATGGTTGATGCCGACCTGGCCGATACACTCGCCCGTGTCGCGGCGCTCGATCATCAACGCGCCGTGGCCGAACAGATGCCAGCTGGCCAGGTCGTGGCAGAACTGCCCCCACGCGGCGACCTCAGCGAACGGCCCGCCCATGCCGCGCGCACGGGGCGAGGCCAGGAACGCGGCATACACCGGGAAGTCATCCAGGCATTGCGCGCGCAGGCGCAGGCGCGGTGTCTCCAGCACAGGGATGTGGATCATGCGTGTGCCAGTCAGTACACGGCCAGGAAGCCGCAGCCGCGGCGTTGTGGTTGGCCCTCGACAGTCACCTGCACGCTGGCCGACGTATCCACGCCTTCGGCGTTGCGGCAGGGCTCGCGCTTGATCTCGACGATGGTGGGCTGCGTGCCCAGCTCACCGTTGAGTACCGTCAACGAACTGGGCGCACCGGCCGGCTGGCCGAGGTAGCGCAGCGTTCCAGCGCTGCTGCGGCCAGCAACAGTGAGCGTGGCATCGTGGTTGCCCTTGCCGGTGGAGGCGATCTCGATGGACCAGCCGGCGCCCCCGCCGGTGAAGGCAGGCACCGGGCTGGCATCAGCGGCGATCGACGGATGACGCGGCGCATCGGCGCCCGGATCGGGCCGCGGTGTGCTGCTGGCGCAGCCAGCGAACAGGCCCGCCAGCAGCGTGGCAGTCACAACGGAACGCAGGGTCATGGCGTACTCCTGGGACGGGCGAGTGGCCAGTCTAGGCAGCAGCGCGTGCGCCACCGATGAACATGCGCCGCGCGCTCATTCTTCATCGCCGGGGGCATCGCCCTCGGCGTCCGGGTCGTAGACCAGCAGGTCTCCGGGCTGACACTGCAGGTACTCGCAGATCCGCGCCAGCGTGTCGAAGCGCACGCCGCGCACGCGCCCGGACTTGAGCAGCGACAGGTTCGATTCGGTGATGCCCACATGCTGCGCCAGCTCGCGCGAGCGCACCTTGCGCAGCGCCAGCATGACATCGAGGCGGATGACGATGCTTCCCATCGGCGCCTCAGATGATCGAATGATGGTCGTCCTCGTACCGCGCTGCGGCATCGAGGAAGCGGGCCACCAGCCACAGTACCAGGGTCACCAGCACGGCCAGCAGGTCGGCACCGTCGATGGACAGGCGCAGCTGGCCGTGCGCGCTGGCCGACAGCAGTGCGCCCAGCAGCGGCGCCAGCACGCCGTTGACCAGCACCGCCAGCAGCAGCAGACCGGCAAAACGGCCGAAGCGGCGGCTGCCCTGCAGGGGGAAGAGGCGCTCGATGCGGACCTGGCCCAGCAGCTGCGCCAGCTGCCACAACGCTGCGGCCACCAGTGCCGCCTGCGCCAGCGCCAGCGTACCGGCCCAGGCCAGCGGCAACCCACCCGCATCCATTTCCGCCTGCACCGGCGCGGTGCTGCCCAGCCACGTATTGGCCAGCGCTGCCGCGGTCAACAGCGGCGCCAGCAGCACGCCGGCCCACGCCACCCAGCGCAGCCGGCGCGCGGCCTGGACGAGACGTCTTGATTTTTCTGATTCGCGCATAGTAATTTCTGTTTTACAGAAAGTTTTTATCCATCTACAGGATACTTCGGATGACTGCACATTCCAAGCTGCCGCGCGCCCGCGCCATGTCGGTGGCAGCGCTCTGCCTGCTGATGTCCCTGCCCTGCTGGGCGGGCCCGCTCTCCGCCGATGATGCGCGGGAGCGCCTGCGGGAGGCGGCCGACGGCAACCTGTCTGCGTTGGCCGATGCCTCGGCCGTGCTGCCCGCGCCGTGGCCGTTGCTGGCACAGGCACGGCAGGCAGCGGCGCAACTGCATGAGCGGCAGGCGATCAGCCTGGCCGAGGCCTTCATTGCCCAGCGCGGCGGTGGCACCTGCGATACCGCGCTGGCGCAGCGGGTCATCGCCGATGCGGCTTTCGCTGCGGCCGACTACGCGCGCGCCGCAGCCGCGGCGCAGGCATCCCTGCGCGTGTTCGAACGCTGCCCTGCCGACCGCGATGCAGTGGAGGGCAGCCAGACCCTGGCGACACTGGCCGCTGCACTGGCAAGCGCGCCGCCGCAGCGCGTGCAGCAGTTCACGCCTGCGCCCACGGCATTCGCGCGCGACAAGGTCGGCCTGCCGCGCGCATCGGTGCTCATCAACGGCCGTGCGCAGGAATCGGTGCTCGATACCGGCGCCAATCTGTCGGTGATCTCGGCCAGCACTGCGCAACGGCTCGGCCTGCAGATCGGCGACGAGGCCGCGGTGGGCAGTTCGAGCCGGCGCACCGTAGCCACCCGCGTGGCCATCGCCGACCGCCTGCAGTTGGCCGGGCTGGACCTGCGCAATGTGGTGTTCCTGGTGCTGGACGATGCACAGCTGGACATGCCGGTGCCCGGCGGCTACCACATCGACGCGATCATCGGCTTCCCGGTGCTGCGCGCGATGGGCCGGGTCCGCTTCGGCGGCGATGGCCAGCTGCAACCGCAACCGGGTGCCGGCGCGGCCGACCTGCCCCGCAACCTGGCGCTGGCGGGCAGCGATCTGTTCGTCGACGCACGCATCGGCGGCATCGAGGTGCCCATGCACCTGGACAGCGGTGCCAGCAGCTCGTCCCTGTCGGCCCATTTCGCCCGCGCACATCCGCAGATGCTGAWGGACCTGGCGGTAACGCGCCAGCGCCTGGCCGGCGCCGGCGGCAGCAGCGAACGCGCAGTGGCACAGTGGCCACAGGTGACGGTGCAGATCGGCGGGCAGCGCGCGATGCTGCCGTCGCTGGCGGTCACCCTGCAGGATCCAACCGAGGTGAGCGTGCGCAACCAGGGTGTGCTCGGCTGGGATGTACTGGCCGCCTTCCCGGCCTGGACCCTCGATTTCGATCACATGCGGCTGGAGCTGGAAGGCATCAGCACGCGTGAAGCCGCAACGTCGGTCACAACACCGTTGTGATGCAGCACGCAACACGCTGCGCGCGTTAATTCCGGATGCAGAAAGGGCCGTGATCGGCGCGACACGCGGCTAACAGGGCGCCGTTCAAGAATCGCACGGCCATGTGCCAGCCAGGGGATGCAGCGCCTGCCCTGTCCATCGGCTCCCTCTCGGCATCGGCATGGATGGCACATGGACCTGTTCGCCTCGCTCGCGTTCGGCAGCTACCTTCTGGCCTTTTTCATCGTCGCGCTGTTCGCGGCCGCCTACCTGAAACGCTCGGAGTTCATGCCCTACCACGGTGAAGCGGTCGGGCTGGCCTGGGGCGGCGTCCCACCGCGCATGCAGGTGCTGCTGATGGCATTGATCAAGGTGGTCGGCGCGGGCTGGATCGCGCTGGCCGGCGCAGGGGTGATGCTGGCCTGGCTGATCTTTTTCGGTGGTCACTTCGCGCTGCCACAGCTGGTCGCCTTCCAGCTGTTCTGTCTGCTGGCCACGTTGCCACCGGTCGCGGTCGCATCCGGCGTGCGAAAGCGCACGGGTGCCAGGACGCCGGTCTCTGCCGGTGCGGCCGTGGTCGCGCTGTGCTGCATCGGATTCCTGCTGGCCCTGCTGTCGCTGCTGCAACCTGCCTGACCTCCCCCACACCGAGGTTTCCCGCATGAATCCCCAGTCCCTGCTGTACAGCGTGATCAACGGCGACCTTCCTCCGTCCAAGGCCGGCCTGTTGCTGGGGTGGCGTTTCATCAGCCACGATCCCGCACAGGACCAGATCAATGTCGAGTTCGATGCCAGCACAGCCCTGACCAACCCGATGGGCAACATCCAGGGCGGCTTCCTGTCGGCGATGCTGGATGACTGCATGGGCCCGGCGATCTACGCAACGCTGCCGCCCAACCGGTTGGCGGTAACGGTCGAATCGAAGACCAGTTTCGTCAGTCCCGCCCGTCCCGGGCGCATCATCGGCTGGGGGCAGATCGAGCACAGCAAGGGCAGCATCATCTTCACCCGCGGGCGCCTGACCTCGCCCAGCGGCCGCTTGCTGGCCACGGCCAGCGCCACGTTCCGCGTGGGGGCGATGCGCTGGCGCGGACTGCCGGTGCCCAGCACCGTGGCCCGGCACATGGTCGGCCACATCCTGCGCAGGGCGCAGGCGGACAATGGCTGACCCGATCAGCGCGCGGCGCGTCCGCTGCCCGCCACCTGCACCCGGTCGCGGCCCAGCGCCTTGGCCTCGTACATGGCGGCGTCGGCGGCGCGCACCAGCGCGTGCCAGCCAATCGGATCAAGCGCGCCCTGGGCAACACCGAAGCTGGCCGTGACCCGCAGGATGTCACGGCTGCCCAGCACGATGTCGTGCGCACGCAATGCCACCCGCAGCGACTCGGCCAACCGCCGGCCACTGGCCAGATCACCATCGGCCAGCAGCACCAGGAATTCCTCGCCGCCATAACGGGCGATGCTGTCGTTGCGGCGCAGATGGCTGCGCAGCAACTGCGCCACCTGCACCAGCACGTCATCGCCGGCCGCGTGCCCCTGGCCATCGTTGATCGCCTTGAAATGGTCCACGTCCAGCAGAATCACCACCGCCTGCGTGCTTCCCTCGGCACGCCGCTGTCGTACCCGTTCCTCCAGCGAGCGCCGGTTCAACAGGCCGGTCAGCTGATCGGTATCGGCCAGCTCGCGCAGCTCACGGGTCAATGCCGAGCGCTGGTGCGACTTCGCCCGCAGTACCTCGATGGCATCGAACAGGCGCTGCATTTCCGCCATCGGGTGGGTGGCATGCTGCTCTGCACCCGGCGTGTCCGAGGCGATCTGGATCACCTGCGCCTGCGCCTGCAGCAACGGCCGCAGGATCTGCACGTGGGCGATGCGCAGTGCCAGCGCAAGCAGCAGCAGCGTACCCAGCACGGTGGCGCCCAGCACGGCCAGGCGTACCGCTTCCTTGTTGCGGGTGTGCTGGAAGCGCGCGATCGAAACGCCGAGGTAGCCATCACGCAGCGCTTCCAGCGATTGCAGGGTGGGCACGTAGCGCGCGGTGAACTCGGCCGCCGTCCAGGGTGGCGGTACGCCGCGCTGGCCATCGTCGATCAGCTGTTCCACCATCGGCAGCGACTGGCCGAAGAACTGCCGGCGCGCCATGTCCCAGTGCAGGGACAGCGCCGGCTCGCTGCGGAACACCGATTCATGGCTGGCGGCCAACCGCCACAGCTCCAGCAGGCGGCCCTCGGTCTGCTGCGCAGCGCGTACCTGCGACTCCCGCCACGCGCCGGGCACGRCCAGCGGCGCCATCACGTTGGATGCCAAGCGGCCACCGTGCTCGCGCAGGTCGATCAGGATCTGCCCCTGCATGGCAGGAATCGCGGCTTCGCGATCAGCCGCGACCAGATCGCTGATCTGCACCGAGGTCAGCACCTGCAGCCGGTCATACACCGCGAACATGTTGTTGATCGCGTGCTCCACCTCCTCTGCCGAGCGTTCGCCTCTTGGCAGCGCGGCCACCCGGTCGACCGCGGCGCGCGCAGTCTGCAACCGGCGCCGCGCTTCGTGCAGGCGCGGTGTTTCGTCCACCACCCGCGGGTCGTTCTGGAACACGCTCTGCAGGTGCTGCGTCGCTGCGTCCACCCGCTGCCGTGCGACCGCCAACTGCGCGGCCAGTCGGCGCTGCTCCTGCACATCGGTGCTGTCTGCGCCGAGCAGGCTGTTGGCCGGTCCACGCTCGGCCGACACCAGATTGGCCAGTTCGAAGGTCTGCCGCAGTTGCTGCAGGCTGACCAGGTTGGCCTCGGCTTCGGTGTAGCGCTGCGTGCCCTGCACCAGCGCGATGGCCATCAGCGGCAGCGTGCACAGCACGAACAGGCCACCGAGGATCCAGAGCCAGGTCTGCAGTCCGTTTGGCGATGCCCTGCGGCCCATCGATGTGTCCCCTGGCGTGCGGATCAGTGTAGCGCTCTGCCCGGGTGAAGGCGGGTCAGATCCAGCGCTGGTCCACCAGTTCGCGCTTCACGTAGGCGTAGAACACCGGCGCGGCTACCAGCCCGGGCAGGCCGAAGGCCGCCTCCATCACCAGCATGGCCAGCAGCAGCTCCCAGGCGCGCGCCTGGATCTCGCCGCCGACGATGCGGGCGTTGAGGAAGTACTCCAGTTTGTGGATCACCACCAGGTACAGCAGCGCAGCCACGGCCACGTAGAACGACACCGACAGCGCGACGATGGCGATGATGGTGTTGGAGATGATGTTGCCCACCACCGGCAGCAGGCCCGCCAGGAAGGTGATCAGCACCAGCGTCTTCGACAACGGCAGGTGCACGCCGAACAACGGCAGCACGCCCAGCAGGAAGATGGCGGTGAACACGGTGTTGAGCAGCGAGATCTTCACCTGCGCGAACACCACCTGGCGGAACGCGGTGGCCAGGCGGCTGGTGCGGCCGATCAGTTCCTGCGCCAGCGGGCCCATCTTCGGCAGCGGCAGTTCGTCGTACAGCGCGATCATCGCGCCCAGCACCATGCCGATCAGCACCCGCACGCCCACCTGCACCACCGATGTGCCGGCCACGCCCAGCTGGCGCTGGTGCTCGGCGGCCCATTCGTTCACGGCGGCGCGCAGCGCCGTCAGATCCTCGGGAATGTAGGGCTGCAGCAGGGCCGGCACCTGGTGGCGCGAGGTGTTGAGGATGTCCATCAACCGCGCCAGCAGCACGTCCGGGCCACCGGTCTCGTTGCGGAAGAACGAGGCCACGCCGATACCGGCCAGCACCAGCACGCTGATGATCACCGCCGACAGCACGATCACCGCGATCGCCCGCGCCCGGCCGGGACGCAGCTTGCCTTCCACGGTGGAGGCCAGCACATGGGTCAGCTGGAACACCAGCAGCCCCGACAGCAGGGTCACCACCAGGCCAAGCTTCAGTGCCAGCCACATGCCCAGCAGCATCATCAGCCAGGCGGCGATGCGTGCGGCGGGAGGCCTGGGCAGGGTCGGGATGACGAGGGACATCGGGGCACATCCTGGTGGGGTGGCCCATGGTAGTGGATTGAGGTGATGCGCCCGCGCATGCGCGCGTCCCTGCGGCCGCCGCGTGCCATCAGCGTGCCATCAACGTGCGGCCACTGCCCCTGCCGCACGCGCCAATGCGGCCGCCTCCCGATCACCCTTGCGCTCGCTGTAGCGATCCACCAGGTAGTCCGCACGACCCTGCGTGAGCAGGGTGAACTTGACCAGTTCCTCCATCACATCCACCACCCGGTCGTAGTACGCCGAGGGTTTCATCCGCCCGTTCTCGTCGAACTCCTGCCATGCCTTGGCCACCGAAGACTGGTTGGGGATGGTCAGCATGCGCATCCACCGCCCCAGCACGCGCAGCGTGTTGACCGTGTTGAACGACTGCGAACCGCCACTGACCTGCATCACCGCCAGCGCCCTGCCCTGCGTCGGGCGCACGCTGCCGTCTTCCAGCGGCAGCCAGTCGATCTGGTTCTTGAACACGCCGGTGACCGTGCCGTGGCGCTCCGGGCTGATCCAGACCTGGCCTTCGGACCAGTGCGACCACGCGCGCAGGCGCTGCACTTCAGGGTGATCGGCGCCGACGCTGTCGAGCATGGGCAACGCATGCGGATCGAACACCCGGGTCTCGCAGCCGAGGTGGCGCAGCAGGCGCTCGGCCTCCAGCGCCAGCTTGCGGCTGAACGACTGCGGGCGCAGCGAGCCATACAGCAGCAGGATCCGCGGCGGGTGTGCGCGGCCGGCGCCCAGCAGGGTCGGGTCGGGCTGGGGAAGCGAGGCTTCGACCAGATTCGGAAGGGTGGCGCTTGCGATGGATTCATTCATTCGACTATTCTAGAAATATGGAAACGAAGAATGCAATCACCGCCCTTACCGCCCTGGGCCATGCCACCCGCCTGGCCGCGTTCCGGCTGCTGGTCGAAGCCGGCCCGGCCGGACGCATGGCCGGTGACATCGCCGCCGCCCTGCAGGTGCCGCCGGCCACGCTCAGCTTCCACCTGAAGGAGCTGCTGCAGGCCGGGCTGGTCGAGAGCGAGAGCCAGGGCCGCAATGTCTGCTACCGCGCCAACTTCAGCGCGATGACCGGCCTGATCGACTACCTCACCCACAACTGCTGCGCAGGCTCGCCCGATCCTGCCTGCAGCCCCACCTCCCCTGATTGCGCCTGCTGACCGGAGATCTGCTTCGTGACCACCCAACGCGTCCTGTTCCTGTGCACGGGCAATTCCGCCCGCAGCGTCCTTGCCGAAGCCACGCTGCGGGCGTGGGCCGGTCATCGCTTCGAGGTCTTCAGCGCCGGCAGCCAGCCCACCGGCGAGGTCAATCCGTTCGCACTTGCGCAATTGCAGGCCGAGGGCATTGCAACGGCAGGCCTGCGCAGCAAATCGTGGGACGAGTTCGCCGGCGGCGCGCCGATGGACCTGGTGATCACGGTCTGCGATGCCGCGGCCGCCGAGGCATGCCCGGTGGTGTTCGGCGATTTCGTGCGCGCGCACTGGGGCCTGCCTGATCCGGCCGCCGTTGATGGCAGCGCGGAGGACAAGGCGGCTGCGTTCGCGCAGGCCCACGCCATCGTCAAGGCACGGTTGCTGGCCCTGCTGGCATTGCCCGCAGACACATGGTCCGACCGCGGGCCGTTGAAAGATGCGCTGGATCGCATGGGTTTCGTGCAGCCCGGGGACGGCCAGGCGTGAGCGCACCGGCACCGATGGGATTGTTCGAGCGTTACCTGACCCTGTGGGTGGCGCTGTGCATCGTGGCCGGCACCCTGCTTGGCCACGCGCTGCCGCAGCCTTTCGCTGCGCTGGCGTCGGCAGAGGTGGCCAAGGTCAACCTGCCCATCGCGGTGCTGATCTGGCTGATGATCATCCCGATGCTGCTGCGGGTCGATTTCAGTGCGATGCGCCAGCTCGGCCAGCACTGGAAAGGCATCGGCGTAACGCTGTTCATCAACTGGGCAGTCAAGCCTTTCTCGATGGCGTTGCTGGGCTGGTTCTTCCTGCGCCACGTGTTCGCCGACGCGCTGCCCGCCGCGCAGATCGACAGCTACATCGCCGGGCTGATCCTGCTGGCAGCAGCGCCCTGCACCGCGATGGTCTTCGTGTGGAGCAACCTGTGCCGCGGCGATGCCAATTTCACCCTCAGCCAGGTGGCGTTGAACGACGCGATCATGGTGGTGGCCTATGCACCGGTGGTAGCGCTGCTGCTGGGCCTGTCGGCGATCAGCGTGCCATGGGACACGCTGCTGCTGTCGGTGTCGCTGTACATCATCGCACCGGTGCTGGTGGCCGCACTGCTGCGGCGCTGGATGCTGGCCCGTCGCGGCCAGGCTGGCCTGCAGTCCGCGCTGCGCACGCTGGGCCCGGTCTCGCTGCTGGCCCTGCTGCTGACGCTGGTACTGCTGTTCGGCTTCCAGGGCGAGCAGATCGTTCGGCAGCCGCTGGTCATCGCCATCCTGGCGGTGCCGATCCTGATCCAGGTCTACTTCAACTCCGGGCTGGCCTACCTGCTCAACCGGCGCCTGGGTGTTGCCCACTGCGTGGCCGGTCCCTCGGCGCTGATCGGCGCCAGCAACTTCTTCGAACTGGCCGTGGCCACCGCCGTGGGCCTGTTCGGCGTGCATTCCGGCGCGGCGCTGGCGACCGTGGTCGGCGTGCTGATCGAAGTACCGGTGATGCTGTCGGTGGTGCGCATCGTCAATGCATCGCGCGGTTGGTACGAGCGGCGCTGAGGCAAGCACGCACCGCGCAGGTCGCCCAGGCTGCCGACGCCATCGCTCTCAACATCCACTTCACCCGTGATGGGATTCGATGGCCGGACAGGAGCTCCTGCTGCAGCGCCCGGTCGGTTGGGGCAAGGGCATACCGCCCTGCATGGTTGTTGATCATCCCCCGCCCTGCCCACCCTGAGGACGTTGCCGTGGACACATCACTTCACTCCCTTGCGAAGCTGGCCGCCCGCGTATTGCTGATGCTGCTGTTCCTGGTATCGGGCCTGGGCAAGCTGTCCGACCCGGCGGCAACACAGGGCTACATGGCGGCGATGGGTCTTCCCGGCATCCTGTTGTGGCCGACCATCCTGTTCGAGATCGGCACGGCCCTGTGCATCCTGCTCGGTTTCCAGACCCGGGCAGTAGCCGCGGTGCTGGCCGCCTTCAGCCTGGTCACGGCCTTCATCTTCCACCACCAGCTCGCCGACCCGGTGCAGCAGATCATGTTCCTGAAAAATCTGGCCATCGCCGGCGGCTTCCTGCTGCTGGCCTGCAGCGGGCCTGGCCGCTTCAGCGTGGACGCCAGGCGCGGCAAGCCCTGAGCCGGGCAAAGCGCGGCATCCCGCCGCCCTGCCCTTGCCTCAGCGACCCTTGGGCGGGGCCGTCGAACCCCGCAGCATCACGCTGAAATCCAGCGTCTGCTGAAGCGGTACATCGACCTGTTCGATGATGGCGAGCAGCAGGTTGACCGCGCGCTCACCGATCTCCCGCATCGGTTGCCTGATGGTCGTCAACGGAGGCGTGAGGTAACGCGATGACGCCAGGTCGTCGAAGCCGACGATGGAGACGTCATCCGGCACGCGGATGCCCAGGTCACGGCAGGCTGCCAGCGCACCCAGCGCCATCTGGTCGCTGAAGCAGAAGATCGCGGTGGGTGCGGTTGCGGGCGGCAGCAGCGCCATCGCGGCCGCATGGCCGGACTCCACGGAAAAGTCACCCGGCACGACGCTGAGGTGGCGCAGGCGGCCACGCGCCCTGCCGGCGGCGCGCACGCCTTCCAGCCGTTGCGTGTGCAGGGGATTGTCGGGCGGTCCGCCCACCACAGCGATCCGCTCGTGCCCCAGTCCGTACAGGTGCTCCATCACAGCGCGCGCGGCGGCCGCGTTGTCGATGTGGACGCTGGGGATGCCCAGCGCGGGATCGAATTCGCATCCATTGACCACCGGTGCAGCGGTACCTCGTTGCTGGACAATTTCGCGCGCCGTCGGCGGCAGGCGATGCCCCAGCACGATCAGACCATCGGCCTCGTTGCGCCGGAGCATCTGCGCGTAGCGCTCCTCGCGCTCGGGCAGGTTCTGGGTGTCGCCCAGCAGTACGGCGTAGCCAACGGCCTGCGCCGCATCCTCCGCGCCCTGCAGGATCTGCGCGAAGAACGGGTTGGCGATGTCCGGCACGGTGACCAGGATCTTGCCGCTGCGCTGGGTCTTGAGTGTCCTGGCCACCGTGTTGGGCACGTAGCCCAGCGCAGCAGCGGCCTGCTCGATGCGCGCGCGAGTAGCCGGCAGCACTTTGTCCGGCCGGGAAAGCGCTCGCGACACCGTGCCTGCGGAGACGCCGACGTGCCTTGCGATGTCGTAGATGGTGGCCATGGCGCTACCTCTTCCTTTCGCTGTGCAGTGCACAACGGGTCTTTCGAATGCCCCTGCTAGGATAATGCAATCGATTGCATCGAGGGCGAATCAACGTGAAGACGCTCAAGGGTCCAGCGCTGTTCCTGGCGCAGTTCATCGGCGACACACCACCCTTTGATCGGCTGGACACGCTGGCCGGATGGGCCGCGGGGCTGGGCTATTCTGGCGTACAAGTGCCGACCAGCGCGCCCCACCTGTTCGATCTGGCCGAGGCGGCGCGCAGCCAGGCGTACTGCGACGATGTCAGCGGCATGCTGGGCGGACATGGCCTGCAGATCACCGAGCTGTCCACCCACCTGCAGGGGCAGCTGGTTGCCGTCCATCCGGCCTATGACAGCCTGTTCGACGGATTCGCGCCGCCGGACAAGCGTGGCGATCCGGCCGCCCGCCAGGCCTGGGCGGTGCAGCAGCTGCTGCTGGCCGCCAAGGCCAGCCAACGCCTGGGGCTGACCGCGCATGCCACATTCTCCGGCGCACTGGCCTGGCCTTACTTCTATCCCTGGCCGCAGCGGCCACCCGGGCTGGTGGACGAAGCCTTCGCCGAACTCGGCCGACGCTGGCGCCCGATCCTGGATGCCTTTGACGCCTGCGGCGTGGACCTGTGCTTCGAGATCCATCCCGGCGAGGACCTGCATGACGGCGCGACCTTCGAGCGCTTCCTCGACGTGGTGGACCACCATCCCCGCGCGAAAATCCTGTACGACCCCAGCCACCTGCTGCTGCAGCAGATGGACTACCTCGGCTTCATCGACCGTTACCACGATCGCATCAGCATCTTCCACGTCAAGGACGCGGAATATCACTCCAGTGCCAGTAGTGGCGTGTATGGCGGCTACCAGGACTGGATCGATCGTCCGGGCCGATTCCGATCACTCGGCGATGGGCAGATCGACTTCAAGGCGATCTTCTCGAAATTCGCCCAGTACGACTTCCCCGGCTGGGCAGTGCTGGAATGGGAGTGCTGCCTGAAGCACCCGGAAGACGGTGCACGGGAAGGAGCCACCTTCATCCGCGACCACATCATCCGCGTGACCGAACGCGCCTTCGACGACTTTGCCGACAGCGGCACCGATCCCGGATCACTGCGCCGCATGCTCGGGATCTGAGACATCACTGCCTGGGAGGGCAAGCCATGACGCACACCATGTCGCGCTTGGGCGCGATGATGTTTCTGCAGTTCTTCATCTGGGGGGCATGGTTCGTCACCCTGGGAACCTATCTGGTGCAGGGCCCGCTGCAGGCCAGCGCAAGCCAGGTGGCGACGGCCTTCCTCAGCCAGTCCATCGGTGCCATCGTCGCGCCTTTCCTGGTTGGCTTGATCGCTGACCGCTACTTCGCGGCGCAGCGCATCCTTGCGGTCCTGCACCTGGCTGGCGCAGTACTGATGTGGCTGGCGTCCACCGCAACCAGCTTCAGCATGTTCTCCGCCTGCGTCATGGGCTACATGCTGCTGTTCATGCCGACGCTGGCACTGGCCAACAGCGTGGCGATGCGGCACATGCAGTCGCCCGAGAAACAGTTCCCGCTGGTGCGGGTGGCCGGCAGCGTCGGCTGGATCGTGGCAGGCGTGCTGATCGGCTGGCTGGGCTGGGAACAGGCGCACCGGCTCGAGCTGACCTTCCGGATGGCGGCGATGGCGTCGCTGGCGCTGGGCCTGTATGCGTTCACCCTGCCGCACACCCCRCCGCTGGCACAGCAGCGCGACGCCGGCCTGGGACAGATCCTGGGGCTGGATTCGCTGCGCCTGCTGAAGTCACGCTCGTACCTGGTGTTCTTCCTTGCGTCCATCGCGATCTGCATCCCGCTGGCGTTCTACTACAACTTCACCAACCCGTATCTCAACGATCTGGGCGTGCGCGGCGCGGCGGGCCTGCAGTCGCTGGGACAGGTCTCCGAAGTCCTGCTGATGCTGGCCATGCCGTTCCTGTTCGTGCGGCTGGGGGTGAAGACGATGCTGGCGGTGGGCATGGCCGCATGGGTCGTGCGTTACGTCATGTTCGCCTTTGGCGATGCGGGCGGCGGCTTCTCGCTGCTGGTGATCGGCATCGTGCTGCACGGCATCTGCTACGACTTCTTCTTCGTCACCGGCCAGATCTACACCGATGCGCATGCCGGGCCGGCCGCGCGCAGCAGCGCGCAGGGATTCATCACCCTGGCCACGTATGGCGTGGGCATGCTGATCGGCACGTTCCTGTCCGGCGCGGTGGTGGAGCACTTCACCACTGCAGCCGGTCCGGACTGGCAGCAGATCTGGCTGTTCCCGGCAGGGGTCGCGCTGCTCGTGCTGATCGCCTTCCTGCTGCTTTTCCGCGACCGGCCAGTGGTTGCGGCCGCACCTTCCACGCCCTGAGGACCCTAACTGATGCCAAAGCCTGGAATCGCCATCGTCGGCACAGGAATGATCGGTGCCGTGCACCGTCGCGCGGCGCTGCTGGCGGGTGCCGACATCCGTGGCGTGGCCGCCTCTTCTCCGCAGCGCGCACGCGACGTGGCGCAGGCGTGGGGTGTCCCGCGTGCCTATCGGGACATCGAGGAGGTGGTCGCCGATCCACAGGTGCAGGTCGTGCACGTATGCACGCCCAACCACCTGCACCGCCCCATGGCACAGGCCGCACTGGAAGCCGGCAAGCACGTGGTCTGCGAGAAGCCGCTGGCCACTACGCTGGAAGACGCCCGGGCGCTGGCGGCGTTGGCTACCGCCAACGCGCTGGTCGCCACGGTGCCCTTCGTCTACCGCTACCACCCGGTGGTCCGCGAGGCGCGCGCACGCATCGCCCATGGCGAACTGGGGCCGTTGCACCTCATCCACGGCAGCTACCTGCAGGACTGGCTGCTGGACCCGGCCAGCAACAACTGGCGCGTGGACCCGGCGCTGGGCGGCGCCTCGCGCGTGTTCGCCGACATCGGCTCGCACTGGTGTGACCTGGTGGAATGGGTCAGCGGCGAGCGCTTCACCGAGGTCAGCGCGGCGTTCGACACGGTGATCGCCGAACGCAGCACCGACACCGGGCAGAGCTTCACCACAGCAGCGGCCGGTGGCGCGATGCAGGCGGTCACCAGCGAGGACGTGGCCGCGGCGATGTTCCGTACCGGCGCCGGGACGCTGGCATCGTTGACGGTCAGCCAGGTATCGGCCGGACGCCACAACCGCCTCTGGTTCGAGATTGATGGTGCCAGGGCCAGCGTGGCGTTCAACCAGGAAGATGCCGAGCGCCTGTGGATCGGCAAGCCCGACCAGCGCGAGGAAGTATTCGTGCGCGGGCCGGGCGCCGGCAGTGCCGAACAGCGCCGGCTGTCGCTGTTGCCGGCCGGGCACGCGCAGGGCTACGGCCACTGCTTCGAGGCATTCGTCGCCGACACCTACCGCGCCATCGAAGGCGAGCGACCGGATGGCCTGCCCACCTTCGAAGACGGCGTGCGCTCGGCGCTGATCGTCGACCGCGTCATCACCTCGGCCAGGACCCGTGCCTGGACCGCCATCGGTTGAACCCCGGGAGCATCTCATGATGAACACGCCTGCCCGCAGAACTGCCACCCTCGCCCTGCTGCTGTTCGCTGCCCTGCCCGTCCTGGCACACGAAGCCGTCAGCCCGCACAAGCCCATCGCCGTGCAGATGTACTCACTGCGCAACGCCGGCCCGCTCGACCAGCAGTTGAAGATCGTCCACGACGCCGGCGTGGATGCGGTGGAAACGGTGGGCACGCAGGGCGTCAGCGCGGCCGAACTCAAGCAGTTGCTGGACCGGTATTCGATCAGGGCGATTTCCTCCCACGTGCAACTGGCCGAGCTGCGCAAGGACCTGGACGGCGTGGTGGCCTTCAACCGGTCGATCGGCAACACCACCCTGGTGGTGCCTTACCTGGACGCGAAGGATCGGCCGACCGATGCCGCAGGCTGGACCGCGCTGGGCAAGGAACTGGGCGCGATCGCCAAGCAGGTACGGGCCAAGGGCATGCGCCTGGCCTACCACAACCATGACTTCGAACTGGTCGACTTCAATGGCCGGACCGGCCTGGAACTGCTGTTCGCAGCGGCCGGACCGGACCTGCAGACCGAGCTGGACCTGGCCTGGGTCGCGCGTGCGGGCCTGGACCCGGCGGTGATGCTCGGCAAGTTCCGCGGCCGCCTGTTCGCGGTGCACGCCAAGGACAATGCAGCCGAGGGCCAGGCCGAAGACGAGGGCGGCTTCGCTGCCGTCGGCCAGGGTGTGCTGGACTGGCGCGCGATCCTGCCAGCCGCCGCAGCGGCCGGCGTGCACTGGTACATCCTCGAGCACGACCAGCCACGTGATCCGGCCAAGGTCATCCAGACCGGCGCGGACTACCTGCGTGAACACCTGTCCCCCCGCCTGCCAGCCAGCGCGCAGCGCTAGTACGCGAAGGAGTCCTGATTGAAAACGATGCTGAAAGTGGCTGTGATTCTCTGTGCGGCGATGCTGGCAACCACGGCATGGTCCAAGGACGACCCTGCAGCCGGCGCAAAGCTCTACACAGCGAACTGCACGGCCTGCCATGGTGCCGATCGCGCCGGCATGCCGGGCGCATTCCCCGCGCTCACCGACATCGGCAAGCGCCTGGATGCCGCGCAGATCAAGGACAAGATCAGGAAGGGCGGCGGACTGATGCCGCCGTTCTCCCAGCTGTCGCAACAGGAGATCGACGACATCACCAGTTATCTGGCGAAATAGGCCGCCAGCGTTACAGCTCGCGCACCCAGATGTTGCGGTAGCTGACTTTGGCGTCGTGCTCCTGCAGATGGATCGGCGCGCACGCATGCGGTGAATACGAGGGCGGGCCGATGTACTCGGTCCTGCCCGCCAGCACGGTGTCGTCCTGCACCAGCACGCCGTTGTGCAGGACGGTGATGCGCGCAGGCGACACAAGCCCACCGCCCACTGAGAAGCGCGGCGCCTTCCAGAGGATGTCGTAGGCCTGCCACTGCCCCGGTGCACGCGAGGCGTTCACCAGCGGCATGGCCTGCTTGTAGATGGAGCCGGCCTGACCGTTGGCATAGGTCGGGTTGTTGTAGCTGTCCAGCACCTGCAGCTCATAGAGTTCCTGCAGGAAGATGCCGCTGTTGCCCCGGTTCTGGCCGTCGAAACCCTTGGTCTCGACAGGTGTGCGCCACTCGACATGCAGCTGGATGTCGCAGAAGCGCTGCTTGGTGCGGATGCCCTTGCTGCCCGGCACGATGGTCATGGCGCCGTCGGCGACGGTCCAGGGCACACGCCCGCCCTGCTCCGACTCCCAGGCGGAGGCATCCTTGCCATCGAACAGCACGATGGCGTCGGACGGCGCCTTGCCCGGCGGCGTGGCCACGGTTGCAGGCACGGGCGTCCACACCTCGGTCTTCGCCGGGTCGCGCGCAGGATCGGTGTTGGCCTGCGCGAACGCCGGTGCAGCGGCGAGCACGCCGGCGGCGATCAATAGCGGCGCGATCTTCATGGCGTGATCCATCAGCTGGTCCCCCATGCGGGCGTGCCGGGAACATAGGCCAGCTCGCCGTCGTAGCGGCCCGGCACGGCGACGTAACGCAGCACTTCGGTCGCGCCAACCTTGGAGGTAAAGAAACCGAAGATGGTGAGCTGCTTGAACATCGTGAAGTAATGCGGCATCGGCTCTCCTGCTTCGGCGGTGCCGGTTTCGGTCACCTCGACCGCGTGCTTCCTGGCCTCTGCATCCAGCGCGCGCAGCAGTTCAGTGCGGGCCTGCGGCGCAAGTGAAACGAAGCGGCCGCCGGCGCGTTTGTCGATATCGGCGAGGCCAGCGCGGAATGTCGCCTGCTGCCGGGCGGTGTAGCAGTCGCTGACGAACGTCGCCATGAACGCACCGGCGCCTGCGTCTTTCGCCCCCGGCGTTTTCGTCCGCGGCAGGATGGTCTCGGCGATCTCGTCCAGCGTGCCGACATCCGCGTCCGAGAAGCGCGTCTTCGCCCCTGCGGCGGGAGCCTGTGCCTGACCGAGCGCGGGCAGGCCGATCATCGCCGCGCCGGTGGCGGCGACGATCATCTTCAGCAGTTCGCGGCGGTCCATCAGAGGTTCCCCGCTTTCAGTTCGCGCACGGCGTGGTCGGCAGCCCGCGCGGTCAGCGCCATGTAGGTCAGCGAAGGATTCACGCACGCGCTGGAGGTCATGCAGGCACCGTCGGTCACATAGACGTTGGGCGCATCCCAGACCTGGTTGTGCTGGTTCAGCACGGACGTCCTGCRGTCACGGCCCATGCGCGCGGTCCCCATCTCATGGATGCCCTTGCCCGGGGCGTAGTCGTTGTCGTGCATCTCCACTTCCTTGACGCCGGCGGCCTCGAGCATCTCGGCGGCATCGGCGGCCATGTCCTTGCGCATGGCCAGTTCGTTGGCGCGCATGGATACATCCATCGCCAGCACCGGCAGACCCCACTTGTCCTTGCGGTCCCGGTCCAGGCGGATCGTGTTGTCGTGGTGCGGCAGCATTTCGCCGAAGCCGGTCATGCCGATGCGCCAGTCACCGGGCACGGTCAGCGCCTCCTTCAGGTCGGCGCCGATGTTCAGCTCGGCAATCTCGCGCGACCACCCCGTGCGGCTGGCACCGCCCTGGTAGCCGAAGCCGCGCAGGTAGCCGCGCTTGTCAGCGGCCACGTTGCGGAAGCGGGGAATGTAGAAGCCGCAGGGACGACGGCCGAAGTAGTACTTGTCCTCGAAGCCTTCGACCCGGCCGGAGGCACCCGCGCCGAAATGATGGTCCATCACGTTGTGTCCCAGCTCACCGGACGAAGAGCCCAGCCCACCCTCCCACACATCGGTGGCCGAGTTCATCAGCAGCCAGGTCGAGTTGAAGGAGGAGGCGTTGAGGAAGATGACCTTGGCCGTGTACTGGTAGGTCTGGCCGGTCTCTGCGTCGATGATCTCCACGCCCCGCGCCCGCTTGCGGTCCTTGTCGTAGAGCACTTCCTTGACGATGGAGAACGGCCGCAAGGTCAGGTTGCCGGTCTTCATCGCCGCCGGCAGTGTCGCCGCCTGGGTGGAGAAATAGGCACCGAAGGGACAGCCGAGGATGCACTTGTTGCGGTACTGGCAGTTGACGCGGCCCTGCTCGGGCATCGGCTTGGTGATGTTCGCCGTGCGCGAGTGGATCATGTGCCGGGTTCCTCCGAAGGCCTTCCTGATCCGCGCGGCCACGTCCTTTTCGACGATGTTCAACGGGATCGGCGGCAGGAACTCGCCGTCCGGCAGCACGTCCAGCCCTTCGCGCGTACCGGCGATGCCGGCGAATTTCTCCACATGGTCGTACCAGGATGCGATGTCGGCGTAGCGGATCGGCCAGTCGGTGGCGATGCCGTCCTTCAGGTTCGCCTCAAAATCCAGATCGGAGAAGCGATAGCTCTGACGGCCCCACATCAGCGAACGGCCACCCACGTGGTAGCCGCGGAACCAGTCGAATCGTTTGGTCTCGATGTACGGCGATTCCTGTTCGTCGGCCCACATGCCCTGCAGGTTCTCGGCCAGCGCGTAGTCGCGCATCAGCACCGGGAAGGCCGCCTTCATCGCCTGTGTAGGCCGGTTGCGATGCGGGAAATCCCACGGCTCCTTCATCGCGTTGACGTAGTCCTTGACGTGCTCGATGTTGCGTCCGCGTTCCAGCATCAGGACCTTCAGGCCCTTCTCGGTCAGTTCCTTCGCCGCCCAACCGCCACTGATTCCCGAGCCAACAACAATGGCGTCGTAATGATTGTCTGCCATGGATCTCTCACCTGGTGGATATCGTTTCAGACGTCGCAGAGGCGGATGGCCTCGCGCAGCGAACCGACGGGATCCGGTGCCACAGGCATGAATTCCTGCGCCAGATACCCATCGAAACCGGTGTCGCGGATCGCGCGACAGATGGCGGGGTAATTGAGTTCCTGCTGGTCCCCGATCTCGTGCCTGCCCGGCACGCCCGCGGTGTGGTAATGCTTGAAACAGGCGTGGTGCCTGCCGATGGTGGCGATGATGTCGCCCTCCATGATCTGCATGTGRTAGATGTCGTAYARCAGGCCGAAGTKRTCCGAGCCGAKCCGYYGGCACAGCTCCACGCCCCAGGCGGAGTGGTCGCACAGGTAGTCGCGATGATCGACCCTGGAGTTCAGCAGCTCCATCACCAGCACCACGCCACGTTTCTCGGCATGCCCGAGGATGCGCTTGAGGCCGGCCTCGGCATTGGCCATGCCCTCCTGCGGGTCCATCCCGTTGCGGTTGCCGGAAAAGCAGATGAGGTTGCGGTAACCGGCATCGGCCACCAGGTCGATATGCCGCGTGTAGCGCTCCACCAGCTGATCGTGGAACTCACGGCCGGCAAAGCCCTTGGTAAGGCCCAGCTCCGCGCCGTTGCACATCGAGCTGTATACGCCGTGGACCTTCAGCGTGGGCCAATCCTCCGGGCCCACCAGGTCAATGGCGGCAAAACCGATGCCCTTCACCGTCTGGCAGAGCTGGGCGACCGACAGCTGCGGGAAGGTCCAGCGGGCCACGGAATGCTTCAGGTTGCCCTTGAGCGGCGCCGTGGCGGCAAACGCAGGCAGAACGCCCGCCGCCCCCAAGCCAAGGCTCGCAGCGGCCGCCATGCGCAGCGCATCGCGCCGCGTGAGGCCCGGGGCCGGTCTGATCGAATGGATGGAMATCCACCTGCCGGCCTCCCAACCGGTATCAAACGCAACGATTTACGGCAATGCAATCGATTGCACCATAGGGGAGGAAATTGTCTGTTTGCAAGTCGCGGTGCACGAAAATCAATGCTGCGAGGCACCACGGCAAGCCCGATTCCGGCATCGCAGCTGAGCGGCCAAGGTGTGCAGCGCTGCGGGGAAGCGAACGCGCGTGAAGCTCAGTGCAGTTCCCGCTTGCCCTGGGACCGGGCCAAGGCGCGCAGGTGTTGATGCCAGCGCGGTTCGAATTCCGCGTAGCTGCCGATCAGCTGCTGGAAGGCCGCTGGATCTCCGCGTCGGTGCAGAAGCAGCAGAGCTTGCCGACGATGGGCCTGGTCGTCGCCTTCCATCAGGAAGTGAACCAGGCTCCACCATGCCAGGTAGTAGC
>NZ_JBFTOJ010000033.1:0-29023 GCF_056397905.1 Stenotrophomonas sp. 05L414_2 | reverse complement strand
GCCGGCCGCTGGCCGGCACCCCAGGTATCCCGCTGGTTCACGAAAAGCAGCCGGCCAGCGGCCGGCACTACCACGGGTTCGGGAATCAGACTTCCAGCGAAGCCAGATCGCCCTTGCTCTCCAGCCAGCCCTTGCGGTCCGACGCGCGCTTCTTGGCCAGCAGCATGTCCATCAGTGAATGGGTCTGCTCGCCATCGTCGATGGTCAACTGCACCAGGCGACGGGTGTCCGGATGGATGGTGGATTCACGCAGCTGCGGCGGATTCATCTCGCCCAGGCCCTTGAAGCGGGTCACGTTGATGGCGCCCTTGATCTTCTCGCGTTCGATCTTGTCCAGCATCGAGCGCTTTTCTTCCTCATCCAGGGCGTAGAACACCTGCTTGCCCACGTCGATGCGGAACAGCGGCGGCATCGCCACGAACACGTGGCCGGCATCGACCAGCGCCGGGAAGTGCTTCAGGAACAGTGCGGTCAGCAGCGTTGCGATATGCAGGCCGTCGGAGTCGGCGTCGGCCAGGATGATCACCTTGCCGTAGCGCAGGCCGCTGATGTCTTCCTTGCCCGGGTCACAGCCGATGGCCACCGCCAGGTTGTGCACTTCCTCCGAGGCCAGCACGCTGTTGGAGGACACTTCCCAGGTGTTGAGGATCTTGCCGCGCAGCGGCAGGATCGCCTGGAAATCCTTGTCGCGGGCCTGCTTGGCGCTGCCGCCTGCCGAGTCGCCCTCGACCAGGAACAGTTCGGTGCGCGACAGGTCCTGGCTGATGCAGTCGGCCAGCTTGCCGGGCAGGGCAGGGCCCTGGGTGACCTTCTTGCGGACGACCAGCTTCTCGGTCTTCAGGCGCGCACTGGCGCGCTCGATGGCGATCTGCGCGATCTTCTCGCCCAGCTCCACGTTCTGGTTCAGCAGCAGGCTGAACGCATCGTGCGCGGCGCCTTCGACAAAACCGGCGGCCTGGCGCGAGGACAGGCGTTCCTTGGTCTGGCCGCTGAACTGCGGGTCGGTCATCTTCAGCGACAGCACGAACGACACGCGGTCCCACACGTCTTCCGGGGCCAGCTTGACGCCGCGCGGCAGCAGGTTGCGGAAGTCGCAGAACTCGCGCAGCGCTTCGGTCAGGCCGGTGCGCAGGCCGTTGGCGTGGGTGCCGTGCTGTGCGGTGGGAATCAGGTTGACGTAGCTTTCCTGCACCAGCTCGCCTTCCGGCAGCCAGGCCACGGCCCAGTCCACGATCTCGGTGTCTTTCTTCAGGTTGCCCACGAACAGATCAGCCGGCAGCGACTCGCGATCGCCCAGTTCCAGCTTCAGGTAATCGCGCAGGCCATCCTCGTAGTACCAGGTGTCGACCTCGCCGGTGGCTTCGTCGGTCAGCTTGACGGTCAGGCCCGGGCACAGCACGGCCTTGGCGCGCAGCAGGTGCTTGAGCGCGCGCACGGCGAACTTGGGCGTATCGAAGTACTTCGGGTCCGGCCAGAAGCGCAGGCGGGTACCGGTGTTCTTCTTGCCGACGGTGCCGACCACTTCCAGCGGCGAGGCGCGGTCGCCGTTGCGGAAGGTGATGCGGTGTTCGGCACCGTCGCGCTTGATGTGGATTTCCACCAGGGTCGACAGCGCGTTGACCACGCTGACGCCGACGCCATGCAGGCCGCCGGAGAAGGTGTAGTTGTTGTTGTTGAACTTGCCGCCGGCATGCAGGCGGGTCAGGATCAGCTCGACGCCCGGGATCTTCTCTTCCGGATGGATGTCCACCGGCATGCCGCGGCCGTCATCGCTGACCTCCACGCTGCCGTCCTTGAACAGGGTGATCTCGATCGAGCGGGCATGGCCTGCGAGGGCCTCGTCCACCGAGTTGTCGATCACTTCCTGCGCCAGGTGGTTCGGGCGCGCGGTGTCGGTATACATGCCGGGGCGGCGCTTGACCGGGTCAAGGCCGGACAGGACTTCAATATCGGCGGCGTTATAGCGGGCGTTCATCTGTCTTCGAAAGCGTGGAGCGACGGGCAAGTGTGCGGTCTGGACCGGGAATTTGCACGCCTGCGGTTCAGCCTCGTTGGCGGGGAGGGGGTAAAATGGCAACCGCTGGAACCGAACACCGGCGCCCCCCACATCCGAGCCATACCGCGAGGAGGACTCCATGAAGAAGTTGCTGACCATTGCGATCCTGGCTGCCGCCGCTGTTGCAGTGCCGATGGTGCTGGCGCAGAACGCCGGCCAGCCTGCTCCGCAGCAGGGTGACCAGGCCGACAAGGCGCAGTCCGAAGCCGAGGCCAAGGCCAAGCGCCGCGCGCAGGCCAATGCCGAGATGAAGGCCAAGGGCCAGCCGGTGCCGCAGCAGGAAGAAGAGGAAGAGGCACGCAAGAAGAAGTAATTCTTCTGCCCCTCCGAGGCCCTTGCCACAAGGGTTTCCCCCTCGAACGCCCCGCCCAGCGGGGCGTTTCTTTTTGCCGATGGCGCCATCTGCCCCTTGGGTTGGCGGCCATCTATCTGTAAACTATGGCTTTCCGGGAGTAAGTGCGTGTCCACCATTTGCGAATGGGCTGGCACGGCCAAGCGTGGCCTCCAGCAAAGCGGGTCGCAGGTGACGGTCGAAGTGACCGGCACGGCCGCCCCGACCTCGCAGGGTGGTTCCCCGCTGGCGCATTGCGCTGGCCGGGCCCGCACCTCCCTCGCTGCTCCAGCGAACCGGAAAACCCCCTTTCTGCTCCACGCCCGCCCCCCGGGCAGGCGTGGCGCTGCCGTTTTCCATTTCCAGACAGGATGCTTGCAGCCATGACTCCCTTGATTTTCGTAACCGGCGGCGTGGTGTCCTCGCTCGGCAAAGGTATTGCCGCCGCGTCACTGGCCGCCATTCTCGAAGCGCGTGGCCTGAAGGTCACGATGATGAAGCTCGATCCGTACATCAACGTCGACCCGGGCACCATGAGCCCGTTCCAGCACGGTGAGGTGTATGTCACCGACGACGGCGCCGAAACCGATCTCGACCTGGGCCACTACGAGCGCTTCGTGCGCACCCGCCTGAGCCGCAAGAACTCGGTCACCACCGGCCGCATCTATGAGGAAGTGATCCGCAAGGAGCGCCGCGGCGACTACCTGGGCGCSACCGTGCAGGTCATTCCGCACATCACCGACGAGATCCGTCGCTGCATGGACGAAGCCACCGAGGGCTTCGACGTGGCCCTGGTSGAGATCGGCGGCACCGTCGGCGACATCGAGTCGCTGCCGTTCCTGGAGGCGATCCGCCAGGTACGCACCGAGCGCGGCCCGGAAAAGGCGCTGTTCATGCACCTCACCCTGGTGCCGTACATCGCCGCCGCGGGTGAACTGAAGACCAAGCCGACCCAGCACTCGGTGAAGGAACTGCGCTCGATCGGCATCCAGCCGGACGTGCTGCTGTGCCGTTCGGAACAGCCGGTACCGGATTCGGAGCGTCGCAAGATCGCCCAGTTCACCAACGTCTCCGAGCGCGCGGTGATCAGCGTGCCCGACGTCGATGTGCTGTACCGCATTCCGATGGGCCTGCACGCACAGGGCCTGGACGAGATCGTCATCAACCAGCTGAAGCTGGCCGACAAGGCCGGCCCGGCCGACCTGTCGATGTGGGAAGACGCCGTCGATGCCACCCTGCATCCGCTGGATGCGGTGACCATCGCGGTGGTCGGCAAGTACATCGACCACCAGGACGCCTACAAGTCGGTCGGCGAAGCGCTCAAGCACGGTGGCCTGCGTCAGCGCACCAAGGTCACCCTGAAGTGGCTGGAAGCGCAGGACCTGGAAGGCAGCGACATGTCCGCGCTGGCCGATGTCGACGGCATCCTGGTGCCGGGTGGTTTCGGCGACCGTGGCTTCGAAGGCAAGGTGCTCACCTCGCAGTACGCCCGTGAGCACAAGGTGCCGTACTTCGGCATCTGCTACGGCATGCAGGCTGCGGTGGTCGACTACGCGCGCCACGTAGTGGGCCTGGAAGACGCCAACAGCACCGAGAACGATCGCCAGTCGCCGAACCCGGTGATCGGCCTGATCACCGAATGGCGCACGGCCACCGGCGACGTGGAAAAGCGTGACGACAAGAGTGACCTGGGCGGCACCATGCGCCTGGGCCTGCAGGAGCAGCGCCTGAAGCCGGGCACGCTGGCCCGCGAACTGTACGGCAAGGACGTGGTCGCCGAGCGCCACCGCCACCGTTACGAGTTCAACAACCGCTACCGCACCCAGCTGGAAGACGCCGGCCTGGTGATCGCCGGCAAGTCGATGGACGACACCCTGGTGGAAGTGGTTGAACTGCCGCGCGACCAGCATCCGTGGTTCCTGGCCTGCCAGGCGCACCCGGAATTCCTGTCCACCCCGCGTGATGGCCACCCGCTGTTCATCGGCTTCATCCGTGCCGCGCGCGAGCGCAAGGCCGGTGGCAAGCTGCTGCAGGAAGTGCGCGCCTGACTTGTCATGGGGGCCGCCGGCCCCCATCTTGCTCGCTTCAACCCCAGCGCACCGGCACTGCCGGTGTAGCGGACAACAAGGAAACGCCATGAAACTGTGTGGATTCGAGGTCGGGCTGGACCAGCCCCTGTTCCTGATCGCCGGCCCCTGCGTGATCGAGTCGATGCAGCTGCAGCTGGATACCGCCGGCAAGCTGAAGGAAGTGACCGACAGGCTCGGTGTGAACTTCATCTTCAAGTCCAGCTTCGACAAGGCCAACCGCACCTCCGGCACGGCCTTCCGTGGCCCGGGCATGGAAGAGGGCCTGAAGGTGCTGGCCGAGGTCAAGAAGCAGATCGGCGTGCCGGTGCTGACCGACGTGCACGAATACACCCCGATGGATGAAGTGGCCTCGGTGGTGGACGTGCTGCAGACCCCGGCGTTCCTGGTCCGCCAGACCGACTTCATCCGCAAGGTGTGCTCGGCCGGCAAGCCGGTCAACATCAAGAAGGGCCAGTTCCTGGCGCCGTGGGACATGAAGCCCGTCGTCGAGAAGGCCAAGGCCACCGGCAACGAGCAGATCATGGTCTGCGAGCGTGGCGCCAGCTTCGGCTACAACAACCTGGTCAGCGACATGCGTTCGCTGGCGGTGATGCGCGATACCGGCTGCCCGGTGGTGTTCGATGCCACCCATTCGGTGCAGTTGCCGGGCGGGCAGGGCACCAGTTCCGGCGGCCAGCGCGAGCATGTGCCGGTACTGGCGCGTGCCGCGGTTGCCGTGGGCATCTCCGGCCTGTTCGCCGAAACCCATCCGGACCCGTCCAAGGCGCTGTCCGACGGCCCCAACGCGTGGCCGCTGGACCAGATGGAAGCCCTGCTCGAGACCTTGATGGAGCTCGATGCGGTGACCAAGAAGCACGGCTTCTCGCGCTTCGCGTGAGCCAGCACCCGCAGGCGGCGCTGGAGATCCAGCGTCGTCGCCGGCGCTGGCGGCAGTGGCCGTGGGGCCCGATCGCACTCGGCCTGGCGTTGCTGTCGGTGTCGGGTGTATTCGCCATCGGCATGCTGTTCGGTGCCGGCATGCGCCCGTCCAGTGCCGGCGGTCCGGTAGTGAACCTGATGCCCTTCGTCATCGCCCTGGCGGTGGCCGAAGTGCTGACCATTTCCGCAGGGCTTTTCGCCGCAGTGCTCGGCTGGCGCCTGAACCGGGGCAGGGTTACCGCTGCACTGGCGATGGTCGTGCTGTCGCTGTGGGCGGGCATCCTGCTGCACGATCTTCTTTGATGAATACGATGCCTGAACCCTCGCGCAGCTGGCCGTGGGGCCTGATCGCCCTGTTGCTGTCGGTGCTCGCCTGGGGCGGCTTGCTCGTGGGCGTGCTGGCCTTCGCCGCCAGCTTCCGTCCGCCGGGGGATGGCAACAACGGCGTGCAGGCCATGCAGTACTGGATGCTGGGCGCGCTGGTCACGCTGGTGCTGTCCTTCGTGGGCAGCCTGGTGGCGATGGTGATGGCCTGGCGACGCCGGCGCGGGCCGGTGTGCGCGACCATTGCCGGTGCCCTGCTGGTGATGCTGGTGTCGCTGCTGCTGATCGTGATCGGGTCCAGCTGGGGCTGAGGCCCATCACGCCATTTGGCAAGTGAGGGGTAGCCGGGGATAATCACGCGGCATTCGTTTTTGTCGCCCCCTCTCCATACAGGTAACCGGCCCGACCATGAGTACGATCCGCAGCATCCATGCCCGTGAAATCCTCGACAGCCGTGGCAACCCCACGCTGGAAGCCGAAGTCACCCTGGAGGACGGTTCGTTCGGTCGCGCCGCGGTTCCCTCCGGCGCATCGWCCGGCACCAAGGAAGCGGTGGAGCTGCGTGACGGCGACAAGACCCGTTACCTCGGCAAGGGCGTGCGCAAGGCCGTCGACAACGTCAACGGCGCCATCGCCAACGCACTGAAGGGCTTCGAGGCTACCGACCAGGCCGGCCTGGACCGTCGCCTGATCGATCTGGATGGCACCGAGAACAAGGGCCGCCTGGGTGCCAACGCACTGCTGGGCGTTTCCATGGCCGCCGCGCACGCCGCCGCTGCCTCCAGCAAGCAGGCACTGTGGCAGTACCTGGCCGCCAAGACCGGCGCGACCCCGTCGCTGCCGGTGCCGATGATGAACATCATCAACGGCGGCGCGCACGCCGACAACAACGTCGATTTCCAGGAGTTCATGGTGCTGCCGGTCGGCTTCACCTCGTTCTCCGAAGCGCTGCGTGCCGGTACCGAAATCTTCCATTCGCTGAAGTCGGTGCTGAAGGGCCACGGCCTGAGCACGGCGGTGGGCGACGAAGGCGGCTTCGCGCCGGACTTCCGCAGCAACGTCGAAGCGCTGGACACCATCCTCGAAGCCATCGGCAAGGCCGGCTACACCGCCGGTGAAGACGTGCTGCTGGGCCTGGACGTGGCCTCCAGCGAATTCTTCGAGAACGGCAAGTACAACCTGGTCGGCGAGAACAAGCGCCTGACCTCCGAGCAGTTCGTCGACTTCCTGGCTGACTGGGCCGCGCAGTACCCGATCATCACCATCGAAGACGGCCTGGCCGAGAACGACTGGGCGGGCTGGAAGCTGCTGACCGATCGCATCGGCAAGAAGGTGCAGCTGGTCGGCGACGATCTGTTCGTCACCAATCCGAAGATCTTCCAGGAAGGCATCGATTCGGGCACCGCCAATGCGATCCTGATCAAGGTCAACCAGATCGGTACCCTCAGCGAAACGCTGGAAGCGATCGCCATGGCCGACCGTGCCGGTTACGCCGCCGTGGTCTCGCACCGTTCGGGTGAAACCGAGGACACCACCATCGCCGACATTGCGGTGGCGACCACCGCCACCCAGATCAAGACCGGCTCGCTGTGCCGCAGCGATCGCGTGGCCAAGTACAACCAGCTGCTGCGCATCGAGGAAGCCCTCGGTGCCGGCGCGCGTTACGCTGGTCGTGACGCGTTCGTGTCGCTGAAGCGCTGAGCCGATGCGCGACTGGCGCTGGCTGCTGTTGTTGCTGGCCCTGCTGCTGGCATGGCTGCAGTACCGTTTCTGGTTCGGCCCGGGCAATTCGGGTGAAGTGATGATGCTCGAAGCCCAGGTCGCCAACCAGGAGCGGGACAATGACGGTCTGCAGCAGCGCAACGATGCGCTTGCTGCCGAAGTGAAGGACCTCAAGGAAGGCCAGTCCGCCATCGAAGAACGCGCGCGCAGCGAGCTGGGCATGATCAAGCCCGGCGAGAAGTTCTATCGCGTCGTGGAAGATGCACCGACGCGTCCGGCGCAGCCTGCGCCGGTTGCGGCCCCGGCCGGTGACCATCCTGCGGACGTGCCATGAGCGCGGCGATCTGGGTGGTTGTTCCGGCCGCAGGGCGCGGCACGCGTTTTGGTGCGCCGTTGCCCAAGCAGTACCTGCAGGCGGGCGGGCAGACCCTGCTCGCCCACACCCTGGACGCACTGCTGGCACACCCGGCCGTGGCCGGGGCGATGGTGGTGATCGGTGCGGACGATGCCGACTGGCCGGGCTGGAGCGAATGGGCGGGCAAACCGGTGCTGACCTGCACCGGTGGCGCCACCCGCGCCGCCTCGGTGCTGGCGGGGCTGCAGGCCTTGCCGGACAGCGTGCGTGCCGATGAATTCGTGCTGGTGCACGACGCGGCGCGTCCGAACCTGTCGCAGGCCGATCTTGGCCGCCTGCTGGAAGTGGGCCGCACCGATCCGGTCGGCGCCATCCTGGCCGCGCCGGTACGCGACACGCTCAAGCGTGCTGGTGATGATGGTGGCATCGACGGCACCGAGCCACGTGAGCGCCTGTGGCGCGCACTGACGCCGCAACTGTTCCGCCGCCACCAGCTGATCCGCGCACTGTCCGAGGCCGCTGCCGCCGGTATCGATGTGACCGACGATGCCATGGCCATGGAGCGCCAGGGCCAGCGCCCGCTGCTGGTGGAAGGCAGCGAGGACAACTTCAAGGTCACCACGCCGGCCGATCTCGATCGTTTCGAATTCGTACTCTCCCGCCGCGCCGGCTGACCGCCCGCGCGGCCCTGCTGCAAGGGCTGCATCCATGAGCACCTCCCCGTTCCCGCCCGTCCGTATCGGCCAGGGCTACGACGTCCATGCCTTCGGTGAAGGCGACCACATCATGCTCGGTGGCATCGCGGTGCCGCACAGCTGCGGCGTGCTCGCGCACAGCGACGGCGACGTCATCCTGCACGCGTTGTGCGACGCCATGCTCGGTGCGATCGCGCTGGGCGACATCGGCCAGCACTTCCCGCCCACTGACGACCGCTGGAAGGGCGCGGACAGCAGCGAATTCGTGCGCCATTGCGATGGCCTGCTGCGCGAGCGCGGCTGGCGTGTCGGCAACACCGACATCACCGTGATCTGCGAACGGCCCAAGGTCGGCCCGCATGCGCTGGCCATGCGCGAGCGCATCGGTGAACTGTTGCAGCTGCCGTTGGATGCGGTGAGCGTCAAGGCCACCACGTCCGAGAAGCTGGGCTTCACCGGCCGTGGCGAAGGCATCGCTGCGCAGGCGGTCGTGCTGCTGGTGGCCGCATGATCCCGTTGCCGCTCGCGTTCGGTGCACCGCTGCTGCAGGCGCGCATCCGCACCACGCCGGAAGATTTCCAGGTCGATGAGCTGCCCGCTTTCGAAGCGACCGGTGAAGGCGAGCATCTGCTGCTGCATATCCGCAAGCGTGGCGCCAATACGGTGCACGTGGCCAAGGTACTGGCCAAGTGGGCAGGCCTGCCGGAAATGGCGGTCAGCTATGCCGGCATGAAGGACCGCAACGCGGTCACCACCCAGCGTTTCAGCGTACATCTGCCCAAGCGCGTCGCGCCCGATCTGGCCGAGCTGGCCAGTGACGAGATCGAGGTGATCGACTCCACCTGGCACAACCGCAAGCTGCAGCGCGGTGCGTTGGCGGGCAACCGCTTCAGGCTGGTGCTGCGCGATGTGCAGGGTGACGCGGCGGCAATCGACGAGCGCCTGCAGCAGATCGCCGCGCGTGGCCTGCCGAACTGGTTCGGCGAGCAGCGCTTCGGTCGCGATGGCGGCAACGTTCCCGCTGCGTTGGCGATGTTCGGTGGCCGGCGCATGCGCAAGGACCAGCGTTCGCTGCTGTTGTCGGCGGCGCGTTCGGCCTTGTTCAACCGCGTGCTCGCTGCACGCGTGGAGCAGGGCAGCTGGGACCAGCCGCTGCAGGGCGAAGTGTGGATGCTTGATGGCAGCCGCAGCGTGTTCGGCCCCGAGCCCTACAGCGACGTGCTGGCCGAGCGCCTGGCACGTTTCGACATCCACCCCAGTGCTCCGTTGTGGGGTGAGGGTGAGCTGCGCAGCAGCGACGCCGCCCGTGAGCTGGAACTGGCAGCGCTGGATGATGACGAATCAAAGGCGCTGCGCGCCGGCCTGGAAGAGGCGCGGCTGAAGCAGGAGCGGCGCGCGCTGCGGCTGCGTCCAGCGCTGCTGCAGCACCAGTGGCTGGCCGCTGACGTACTGGAGTTGTCCTTTGCGCTGCCGCCAGGCTGCTATGCCACCGCGGTCCTGCACGAGCTCGGCCCGGTCGAGGACGCGTCGCAGGCCTGACGGAAATGGTGGCGGAGGCGAAGAGCATCCACGCATGCCGTGGATCCACCTTCCTCCGCCCGCCACAGTAGATCCACGCCATGCGTGGACGGGCCGTCAGTAGATCCACGCCATGCGTGGATGAATCCCACCGGCAGAACGTCAGCGCCGCGCCAGCAGCACCAGCATGGCACCGGTCCCGCCTTGTCCGGTCGGGGCGGAATGGAACGCCAGCACGTCGTTGCGCAGGCGCAGCAGGCGGTCCACCAGGTTCTTCAGCACCGGCGCACTGCCATCGGACTGCAGGCCCTTGCCGTGGATGATGCGCACGCAGCCGTACTCGTGGGCGTGCGCCTCCAGCAGGAACTGGCGCAGCATCATCTCGGCCTGCGCGGCGGTGGCGCCGTGCAGGTCCAGTTCGTCCTGCACCGAGTACTGTCCGCGCTTCAAGCGCTGGAACAGGCGTGGCGGCAGGTTGTCGCGCCGGTAGCTGGCAACGTCGCCCGCTTCCAGCGGGGCGTTGTCGCGCAGCAGCCGGGCGAACTCACCGGCGGCTTCTGCGTCGTCGCGCTCGGCCATGCGCGCACGCGGCCTCGGCCGCGGCGCAGCAGGCGCGGGCTCCACTTCCTTGCGCAGCGGCGTCACTTCGCCGATGGCGGCACGGAACAATGCAGCCGGATCTTCGTCTTCAGGGTGCGACATGCGCACAGGGTAAACCGCCTGCGCGGGTCTGCCTATGACCGTTGGATGTCGGCCGTGACCGCAGACAGGGTAGGACCCAGCGCCCGCTTGCGGCACAATAGTCAGCGCACTTGCGGAGCTGCCGCCTCCCTGGAGGAGACGGGCCGGCTTCGCCCACGTTGCAAGGTGACGGGATCGAATTCTTGGAAAATCAAGCGGTTAAATCGAAGATGCGCATCCTGGTCAGCAATGATGACGGTGTCGACGCGGCGGGCATCCGGATGCTTGCATCCGTGCTGCGCGAGGCCGGGCACGAAGTCACGGTGGTCGCACCGGACCGCGATCGCTCCGGCGCCAGCAATTCGCTGACCCTGGATCTGCCGATCCGGCTCAAGCGCATCGACCACTACACCGTGTCGGTGGCCGGCACGCCCACCGACTGCGTGCACCTTGCGCTGACCGGCCTGCTCGAATTCGAGCCTGACATTGTCGTGTCCGGTATCAACAATGCCGCCAACCTCGGCGACGACGTGATCTATTCCGGCACCGTCTCGGCGGCGATGGAAGGACGTTTCCTCGGCCTGCCTGCAGTGGCGGTGTCGCTGGTGACCCGTAACCACGACCCCAAGCATTTCGAGACGGCGGCGCGTGCCGCAGTGGAGATCGTTGCCCGCCTCAAGGCCGATCCGCTGCCGGCCGACACCATCCTCAACGTCAATGTGCCGGACCTGCCGTGGAGCGAGGTCAAGGGCTTCGAAGTCACCCGCCTGGGCAACCGTCATCGCGCCGAAGGCTGCATCGCGCAGAAAGACCCGCGCGGCAACGAGGTGTACTGGATCGGTCCGGCCGGCCGCGAGCAGGACTCCGGCCCGGGCACCGATTTCCATGCGGTGCGCACCGGCTACATTTCGATCACCCCGATCCAGGTTGACCTGACCCGCTATCAGGCACTGGAAAAGGTCGCCAGCTGGGTCGGCGGCCTCAGCGCCGCGCTGGACCGGCCGGCATGAGCCCACGCCTGCGCCTGCAGCCGGAAGCAGTCGGCATCGGCATGACATCGCAGCGCGTGCGCGACCGCCTGGTCGACCGCCTGCGCGAAGCCGGCATCGTCGACGAGTCGACGCTGAACGCGATCCGGGTGGTGCCGCGCCATCTGTTCATCGATGAGGCCCTGGCCTCGCGCGCATATGAAGACACCGCGCTGCCGATCGGCCACGGCCAGACCATTTCCCAGCCGTGGGTAGTGGCGCGGATGACCGAGGCCGTGCTGCAGGTGGCGCCGAAGAAGGTGCTCGAAGTGGGTACCGGCTCGGGCTATCAGGCCGCCGTGCTCGGCGCGCTGGGGCTGGAGGTCTATACCGTCGAGCGCATCGGTGACCTGCTGCGGCAGGCGCGCAAGCGGTTCCGCGCGCTGGGCATGAACATCCGCACCAAGCACGACGACGGCCGCGTGGGCTGGGCCGAGCATGGCCCGTTCGACGCCATCGTGGTTACCGCCGCCGCACCGGCACTGGTCGATGCGCTGGTCGAGCAGCTGGCTGCAGGTGGCCGCCTGGTCGCCCCGGTCGGTGGCGCCGGCGCACAGTCGCTGGTGCAGCTCGACCGCAAGGATGACGGCAGCATCGAACAACGCGTGCTGGCGCCGGTCACCTTCGTGCCGCTGCTGTCTGGCATGCTCGATTGAATCCACGGAGCAGGGTTGCATGAAGATTTTCGGGCCGCTGTACGAGCGGGCGATGAAGTGGGCCGCGCATGAGCGCGCGCCGACCTATCTGATGGTGCTGAGCTTTTTCGAAGCCATCATCTTCCCGGTGATGCCGGAAGTGATGCTGGCGCCGATGTGCGTGGCCCAGCCCAAGCGCGGCTGGTGGTTCGCCACCCTCAGCCTGGCCGGCTCGATGGTCGGCGCGCTGATCGGCTACGCGCTGGGCCACTATGCATTCGAAGCGGTCAAGCCGGTGTTCGAGGCGCTGGGCATGCTGCCGGCGATCGAGCAGGGCATCGCTACCGTGCAGGCGAAGATGGTGGAGTCGCCCTGGGCGGTGTTCACCTTCCTGGTGCTGGGCGGCTTCATGCCGATTCCGATGAAGGTCTTCACGTGGGCATCGGGTATCGTCGGCGTGCCGATGCCGCAGTACCTGTTGAGCATGTTGATCGGTCGTGGCAAGCGCGTGTTCGTGCTGGCTGCGGTCATCCGTATCGGTGGTGCGCGCGCGGAAGCTGCGCTGCGCCGATGGATTGAACCGCTGGGCTGGATCGCCACCGCGTTGGTGGTGGTGCTGATCGCCTGGCTTGTATGGAGGTCGAAGTTCGCATGAGTGCAGATCGTCTGAGCAAGGGAGTGCGCATCGGCGCGCTGGCGTTGCTGGTATCCACCCTGGCCGCCTGTGGCACCGCCACCGTGGTCCGGCCCAGTGGCGGCGGCAGCAGTGGCGTCAGCACGCCGAAGACGTCGGTGCCCAAGCCGGGGCAGACGGTGGTCGTGCGCAAGGGCGACACCATCTATGCGCTGGCCCGCATCCACGACATCACGCCGGCCGACCTGATCGCCTGGAACAACCTGGACAACCCGTCGACCATTTACCCGGGGCAGGTGATCCGCCTGTATCCGGCCGGTTCCGGTGGCGGTCGTGCGCCGACCACCGTGGTCACCGCGCCGCGTCCGGCTGGCAGCACGTCTGGCGGCAGTACCGCGCCGACGCCGGGTCCGGCCGGTCCGGTCAAGAGCAACATCGCCTGGCGCTGGCCGGCCGATGGCGCAGTCGTGGGCCGCTACGTGGCCGGCGATGCAACCAAGCAGGGCGTGGACATCGCCGGCACCAGCGGCGCGCCGGTGAAGGCCACGGCCAATGGCGTGGTGGTGTATTCCGGCGCCGGCCTGGTCGGCTATGGCGAGCTGATCATCATCAAGCACAGCGACCAGTGGCTGTCGGCCTATGGCCACAACCGCAAGCGCCTGGTCAATGAAGGGCAGAGCGTGAAGGCCGGCGAGCAGATCGCCGAGATGGGCCGTACCGGCGCCAACCGGGACATGCTGCACTTCGAGATCCGCTACAACGGCAAGCCGGTTGACCCGCAGCAATATCTGCCGGCGAAGTAACCGGCCGCTCTTTCTCCGGGCGGATCCCCGGCCCGGCGCAGCGCGCCGGGCGTTCGCCAAGGGCGCGTCCCATGGGCCGCAAGCGCCCTCGGCTCACCCGCTACAACGGCAAGCCGGTCGACCCGCAGCAATATCTGCCGGCGCGCTAGCGCGGGCAGATACGCGGGTAGCGCCGGGCCATGCCCGGCGGCTGTACGCCGCAATGGAGCGCTGCCCGAGCATGGGCTCGGACGCTCACAGATGCCGCGATTGCCTTGCGCCTGTAGAGCCGCGCCGTGCTCGGCTGCCTTTCGACCCGCAACAGTATCTGCCGGCGCGCTAGCGCGGGCAGATACGGGTAGCGCCGGGCCATGCCCGGCGGCTGTACGCCGCAATGCAGCACTGCCCGAGCATGGGCTCGGACGCTTACATATGCGCAACGTGTGTTTCAGGTGGCGCCGGGCCATGCCCGGCGACCTCGGGCCTCAGCCTTCCAGGATGAAGGCGGCCGCCACCTTGCGGCCTTCGCCGGCAAGGATGTTGAAGGTACGTGCGGCAGCCGGATTGTTCATCACTTCCAGTCCGATACCGCGCGACAGGCAGGCGGCCATGACAACCGCCGGCGGGAACGCCTGGCGCTCTCCGGTGCCGAGCAGTATCAACGCCGGCTTCAGTGCCAGGATCGGCTCCAGGTCAGCCACCTGCAGCGCCGCGACATCGGTCACCGGCCACTGTTCGACCAGCTGGTCCGGGGTCAGGAAGAAGCTGTTGCCCAGAACGCGATCATTCACCCGTGCCGAGCGACCGTCAGCGGCGCGCAGGCTGTAGGCGTAGTCGGGCAGTTCGTGGTTCAGCTGCATGGCAGGGTCCGATCAGCCGCGCGGCAGCACGATCTGGCGGTGTTCCTTGCTCGGGCGATACAGCACGGCCACATGGCCGATACGCTGCACCAGCGCACTGTCGGTGGCCTGCACGATTTCGCCGATCATCACGTCGCGGGCGTCACGGTCTTCGGCGGCAACCTTCACCTTGACCAGTTCGTGGCGTTCCAGCACTTCGTTCAGCTCGGTCAGGAAGGCCGGAGTGACGCCCTTGCCGCCGGTCTGCAGCAGGGCCTTCAGGTCGTGGGCTTGGCCGCGCAGGAAACGGGTCTGGGAAGGGGTCAAGGCAGTGGGCATGCAGAAAACACGGTTGAATGGGACGATCAGGGTATCATGGCGACCCCATCAGCCCCTATTTCCAATGGCTACCCGCAGCAAAAGCAGCCAGCGCTGGCTCAAGGAACACTTCTCCGATCCCTTCGTGAAGAAGGCCCAGGCCGAAGGCATGCGCTCCCGTGCGGCCTACAAGCTTGAAGAACTGCTCGAACGTGACCGGCTGCTGAAGCCGCACATGGTGGTGGTCGACCTCGGCGCGGCCCCAGGTGGCTGGTCTCAGCAGGTGCGGAGACAGATCGGCGATACAGGCCGCGTGCTGGCCCTGGACATCCTGGACATGCCGCCGCTGGCCGGCGTGGAGTTCCTTCACGGTGACTTCAGGGAAGAAACCGTCCTATCGCAGTTTGAAGCCATGCTCGGGGATCAGCCGGTAGACCTTGTGCTGTCGGACATGGCCCCCAATAAGAGTGGTGTGGACGCGGTCGACCAGCCGCGGATGATGCACTTGGCGGAGCTGGCCATGGATTTTGCCGACAACCACCTCAAGACTGGTGGGGCGTTCCTGATCAAGCTGTTCCAGGGCGAAGGCTTTGACGACTACGTGCGCGACATGCGCCGCCGGTACGACAAGGTCTCCATCCGCAAGCCGGAAGCCTCGCGCAAGCGCTCTCCCGAGGTGTATGCCTTGGGTCAGGGAAAACGCGCCCACATGAAGTAAGCTCGACCCCGTAAGTTCGACCCCAACGCAACGCCAGCACTAAGAGGAACACCGGAGCCAATGAGGATGAACGACTTGACCAAGAACCTCCTGCTATGGGTGGTCGTCGCCGTCGTGCTGATGGTGGTCTTCCAGAGCTTCTCGCCCAAGACCTCGGGGGCCGGGGCGCAGGGCGCTTCGTACTCGCAGTTCCTGGACCAGGTGGACACCGGCAACGTGCAGAAGGTCGCCTTCGGCGGCGATACGCGCGGCGGTACCAGCCAGATCACCTACACCACCCGTGGTGGACAGTCGTCCACCATCACCGCACCGTTCGATCGCGACCTGATCAACGTGCTGCGCACCAAGAACGTCGAGATCGTGCAGGAAGAGCCGTCCAGCGGCATCTCCCTCGGCGCGATCCTGATGAATTTCCTGCCGGTCATCCTGATCATCGGCTTCTGGCTGTTCATCATGCGGCAGATGCAGGGCGGTGGCGGCGGTGCCAAGGGCGCGATGTCCTTCGGCAAGTCGCGCGCCAAGCTGCAGGGCGAAGACCAGATCAAGGTCACCTTCGCYGATGTTGCCGGTTGCGACGAGGCCAAGGAAGAAGTCGGCGAACTGGTCGATTTCCTGCGTGACCCGTCCAAGTTCACCAAGCTCGGCGGCAAGATCCCGCGCGGCGTGCTGATGGTCGGCCCTCCGGGTACCGGCAAGACGCTGCTGGCCAAGGCCATCGCCGGCGAAGCCAAGGTGCCGTTCTTCTCGATCTCCGGTTCGGACTTCGTGGAAATGTTCGTCGGCGTCGGCGCCAGCCGAGTGCGCGACATGTTCGAGCAGGCCAAGAAGCACGCGCCGTGCATCATCTTCATCGATGAAATCGACGCCGTCGGTCGCCACCGTGGTGCCGGCCTGGGCGGCGGTCATGACGAGCGCGAGCAGACCCTGAACCAGCTGCTGGTCGAGATGGACGGTTTCGAAGGCGGCGAAGGCGTGATCGTGATCGCCGCCACCAACCGTCCTGACGTGCTGGACCCGGCGCTGTTGCGTCCGGGCCGCTTCGACCGCCAGGTGGTGGTCGGTCTGCCGGACGTGAAGGGCCGCGAGCACATCCTCAAGGTGCACATGCGCAAGCTGCCGCTGGCCGACGACGTCGTGCCGATGGTGATCGCGCGTGGTACCCCGGGCTTCTCCGGTGCCGACCTGGCCAACCTCTGTAACGAGGCCGCCCTGTTCGCCGCCCGTGGCAACGAGAAGGAGGTCCGCATGGACCACTTCGATCGTGCCCGCGACAAGATCCTGATGGGTGCCGAGCGCCGCTCGATGGCCATGAGCGAGGAGGAGAAGACCCTCACCGCCTACCATGAAGCCGGCCATGCCATCGTTGGCCGCCTGGTGCCGGAACATGACCCGGTCTACAAGGTCACGATCATTCCGCGCGGCCGTGCGCTSGGCGTGACCATGTACCTGCCGGAAGGCGACAAGTACTCGATGAACCGCGTGGCGATCCAGTCGCAGCTGTGCTCGCTGTACGGTGGCCGCGTGGCGGAAGAACTGATCTTCGGTACCGACAAGGTCACCACCGGTGCGTCCAATGACATCGAGCGTGCCACCAAGATGGCCCGCAACATGGTCACCAAGTGGGGCCTGTCCGAGCAGCTCGGCCCGATCGCCTATGGCGAAGAGGACGATGAGGTGTTCCTGGGTCGTTCGGTGACCCAGCACAAGAGCGTGTCCAACGACACTGCCCGTCGCATCGACGAGGAAGTGCGCAACATCCTCGACAAGGCGTACGCCCGCACCACCGAGCTGCTGACCGAGAACATCGACAAGCTGCATACGATGTCGCAGCTGCTGCTGCAGTACGAAACCATCGATGCGCCGCAGATCGACGCGATCATGGAAGGTCGTGACCCGCCGCCGCCGATGGGCTGGAACAAGTCCAACAAGGATGGCGGCAACAACGACAAGGGCGGCGACGCCCGTCCGTTGCCGCCGATCGCCGGTCCGGCCGAATCGATCTGACGGCCTGCCGTACGCAATGCAAGACGAGGCCGGGGCAACCCGGCCTTGTTGTTTCCGGGCCCCGGCCCATCCGATCCTGACAGCCCGCTGGAGTCCGCATGTCCGCCCCCAAGCCTGAACCGATTTCCCACACCGCCGAGATGGTGATCGCCACCGTAGTCGGCGTCGCTGTCGGCCTGACCGTGGACAATCTGCTGCTGGGCTGTGGCGTGGGTATCGCGGTGGGTATCCTGCTGAGCATCATCAAGACGCTGTACGTGGACCGGAAGCGTCGCCGGCAGCGGTGAGGTTTGCCGGCAGGGCGGCGCCCCGCCTCCGACAATTTCCCGCTGCTGCTGGTAGGTGTCGACCTTGGTCGACACGGTAGATCCACGCCATGCGTGGATGCTCTTCGTTCAATTGTCGAGATATTCGATTCCGATGGAGATTCATCCACGCATGGCGTGGATCTCCTGGCCACCGGGAAACTGTCGAAGGCGGGGTGGGCCCGATTGCGGAGGCGTGAGCCGCATGGATGTGGCGACCGAGCTTGCATGGACGTACTTGCAGCGCCCCCCCGCAACCGGACCGACCCCGCCATCCCACAGAATGCTGCGGTTGCTTTTGCTGTTGGGGTTGCCGGCCAGCGGCCGGCACTACCGCCTCTGCGGGTGCAGGGCGCAGCCCTGCCGCCTTAAACTAACCTTCGTTGCCCGCAGGATCTGCCATGTTCGACATCTCGCCCCAGCTCGATTGCGCCGGCCGCATCCTGCGCCTGGACCGTGCCCGGGTCATGGGTATCGTCAACGTCACCCCGGATTCGTTCTCCGATGGTGGTGCCCATGACACCACCGAGGCGGCGGTCGCGCATGGCCTGCAGCTGGTGGAGGAGGGCGCCGACCTGCTCGACATCGGCGGCGAATCGACCCGTCCGGGCGCGGCGCCGGTGTCGATCGACGAGGAACTGCGTCGTGTCGTGCCGGTCATCGAGCAGCTGGCAGCGCGCACGGCGGTGCCGATCAGCATCGATACCTTCAAGCCGGAGGTGATGCGTGCCGCGGTTGCTGCAGGCGCCGGGATGATCAACGACATCTTCGGCCTGCGCCAGGACGGTGCGCTGCACGCGGCGGCGGACGCGGGCGTGCCGGTGGTGCTGATGCACATGCAGGGCGAACCGGGTCACATGCAGACTGACCCGCAGTACGACGATGTGGTCGCCGAGGTCCATGGCTTCCTGGTGCAGCGGCTGTTCGCCGCGGAGATGGCCGGCATCGCCAAGAAGAATCTGGTGATCGACCTCGGCTTTGGCTTCGGCAAGACCACGGCGCACAACATGACGCTGCTGGCCCGTTCGGAGCGTTTCCTTGAACTGGGCGTGCCGATGCTGGCCGGGCTGTCGCGCAAGCGCAGCCTGGGCGAGCTGACCGGTCGTCAGTCGCCGGCAGAGCGTGTCGCTGCGTCGGTGGCCGCACACCTGATCGCCGTGCAGCGCGGCGCCCGTATCGTGCGCGTGCACGATGTGGCAGCGACGGTCGATGCATTGAAGGTCTGGCAGGCGGTCGAGGCGGTACCTGCCGAGCGGGCGGACGCCAAGCCGACCCTCCGCTGGCCGGACGAAGACTGATGGCAGTGGATCAGCGKCCGCTGGCGATCGCSGTGATGGGSCCGACCGCSWSSGGCAAGACCGCCACCGCGATCGCGCTGGCGCAGCAGCTGGACGGTGAAATCGTCAGTGTCGATTCGGCGCTGGTCTATCGCGGCCTGGATATCGGTTCGGCCAAGCCGGATGCGGCCGAGCGCGCACAGGCACCGCACCACCTGCTGGACCTGCGCGATCCCTGGCAGACCTATTCCGCCGCCGAGTTCGCCGCCGACGCCGCCCGCGTGGTGGCCGACATCGTCGCCCGTGGCAAGACTCCGATCCTGGCCGGCGGCACGGGCCTGTACTTCCGGGCGCTGTTGCAGGGTCTGTCGCCGATGCCGGAGGCCGACCCGGCGATGCGTGCCGTGCTGAGCGCCGAGGCCGCCGAGCGAGGCTGGGCGGCGCTGCACGCCGAACTGGCCGCCGTTGACCCCGCCGCCGCAGCACGCATCCATGCCACCGACCCGCAACGCATCCAGCGGGCGCTGGAGGTCTACCGGCTGACCGGCACGCCGATCAGTGAATGGCAGCGCCGCCCCGGGGTGGCCCCGTTGCCGGTGCGCACSYTSAAGCTGRTTCTGGCGCCGCGCGACCGCRSCGTCCTGCACCAGCGCATCGAGRCCCGYTTCGACGCCATGCTCGCRCAGGGCTTCCTCGACGAAGTGCGCGCCCTGCGTGCATTGCCGGAAATGCGGGCGGTGGCCGCACCGCTGGACCTGCCCGCCGTCCGCGCGGTGGGGTATCGCCAGGCCTGGGAGTACCTGGACGGGGACGGGGACGCGGCCCGCTTCCGGGACAAGTCCATTTTCGCCACCCGGCAACTGGCCAAGCGCCAGCTTACCTGGCTGCGCGGCGAGCTTGATGCGCGCTGGTTCGACCCCCATATGGATGGGGAGCGCCTCGCAGGCGCGGTGTCGACCTTCGTTGCACGCTGAACCGACGCTGGCCGTGTACCATCATGGGCCGGCAAGCGGCTCGGGGGCCGCGGCAACCGCCGGCTACCAATAAGAACAATAATCAGGAGTGTGCAATGTCCAAGGGGCAATCGCTGCAGGATCCTTTCTTGAATGCACTGCGGCGCGAGCGCGTGCCGGTTTCGGTGTACCTGGTCAACGGCATCAAGCTGCAGGGCACGATCGAATCGTTCGATCAGTTCGTGGTCCTGCTGCGCAACACCGTCAGCCAGATGGTCTACAAGCACGCCATTTCCACCGTGGTGCCGGCGCGCAACGTCAAGGTCGGCCCGGGTGGTGGGTACGTGCAATCAGGTGAGGATGGTCAGGCGGGTGATGAAGCAGACGAATGATGTTGGAGCGGTGAATGTTTGACCGCTCGAAAAAGGGCGAACACGCCCTGTTGATCCAGCCGCATTTCGGCAAGCTGGAAGACGATGTGCTGGAAGAATTCGGTGATCTGGCCCGCTCGGCCGGGGCCAGCATCGCGGTGACCATCACCGCGCGGCTGGATCGCCCCAACCCGTCGACCCTGATCGGCAGCGGCAAGCTGGATGAGATCAAGGCCGCCGCCGAAGCCACCGGCGCAGACCTGATCCTGGTCAACCACGCGTTGAGCCCGGGCCAGGAGCGCAATCTGGAGCGTTTCCTCGAGCGCCGGGTGATCGACCGTACCGGTCTGATCCTGGACATCTTTGCCCAGCGTGCGCGCAGCCATGAAGGCAAACTGCAGGTCGAGCTGGCCCAGCTGCGCCATATGTCGACACGGCTGGTGCGCGGCTGGACCCATCTGGAGCGCCAGCGTGGCGGTTCGATCGGCCTGCGCGGCCCGGGTGAAACCCAGCTGGAAACCGATCGTCGCCTGCTGCAGAAGCGGGTTGAACAGCTGCAGAAGCGGCTGGAAAAAGTCGAAGTACAGCGCACCCAGATGCGTCGTGCGCGTGTGCGCAGCGAACTGCCGCGCGTCGCCCTGGTGGGCTACACCAATGCCGGCAAATCGACCTTGTTCAATGCGATGACCGGCGCCGAGGCCTATGCGGCCGACCAGTTGTTCGCCACCCTGGATCCGACCGTACGCCGGATCGCCGTGCCCGGTGGCAACGTCGTGCTGGCCGATACGGTTGGTTTCGTACGCGACCTGCCGCATGACCTGGTGGCGGCCTTCCGCTCGACCCTGTCTGAAGCGCGGGAAGCGGATTTCCTGCTGCACCTTGTCGATGCCGCCGATCCGCACCGCGAGGAGCGCATCGCCCAGGTCGACGAAGTGCTGACCGCCGTCGGTGCCGGCGACCTGCCGCAGTTGCTGGTGTTCAACAAGATCGACCGCATCGAGGGTGCCGACGTGCGCCACGACGGCCAAGACGGCGTGCCGGATGAATCGCGGCGTGAGCGGGTGTGGATTTCCGCACGCGACGGGCAGGGCATCGAGCTGTTGCAGGCCGTACTCGGCAAGCGGTTGGGTCTGCAGCACGTCACCGGCGAGTTGCGCCTGCCACCCAGTGCCGGCCGCCTTCGCGCTCGCCTGCACCAATTGGAAGTGGTGCGCAGTGAAGAGGCTGATGAAGAAGGCTGGCTGTTGCAGGTCGATCTTCCCATCGCCGAGGCCGAGAAGCTGGCGGCCAGCGCCGATGGCGAGCCGATCCGGGCCCTGCTGCCGGAGAAGCTGCCCGAATGGTGAGGTAGTGCCGGCCGTTGGCCGGCATGTCCTGCGGCCGCGACACCACCCTGCCATCTGCGGTACAACGTGCAGGTTCTTCACTTTTCAGCTACCCCGATGGCCTTCCCGACCGACGCCGAACTCAATGCCCAGGCCGCTGCGCTGGGCCAGCGCCTGCAGCAGGCTTCGCTGCAGCTGGTGACTGCTGAAAGCTGCAGCGGCGGCTGGATCGCCAAGTGCATGACCGACATCGCCGGATCCTCGGCGTTCTTCGACTGCGGCATGGTGGTTTACAGCTACGAAGCCAAGCAGCGCCTGCTCGGCGTGCGCGCGCAGACGCTGGAGCAGTTCGGTGCGGTCAGCCGCGAAGCCGTGCTGGAGATGGTGTCCGGGGCGCTGGTCAATTCCGGTGCCGGCATCGCGGTGGCGGTGACCGGTATCGCAGGGCCGGGCGGTGGCAGCCCGGACAAGCCGGTCGGCAGTGTCTGGATCGGCTGGAAGCGCCGTGGCGGCTATGCCCGGGCCGAACTGTTCCAGTTCGATGGTGACCGTGAAGCCATCCGCCGGCAGACCGTAGCGGCGGCATTGCACGGCATCGACGCCCAGCTGTGACATGCTGCTCCGGCAATCAACCGGAGTAGGCAACGATGTGGGAGACGCTGGGCACCGTCCGTGACCTTGGCCGGCTGCAGGAAATTGCCGCCGTCCTGATCCGCTACGGCTTCGGCGACGTCGTGCGGCGCATCGGCCTGGCCACGGTACTGGAACGTGCCGGCCGCCTGCTGCACTGGAACGAGGAGCGGCAGGAAATGCTGCGGATGACCGCGCCGGTGCGCGTGCGCAGCGCCCTGCAGGATCTCGGGCCGACGTTCGTGAAGCTGGGCCAGGTGCTCGCCACCCGCGTCGACCTGCTGCCGCCGGACTGGATCGCCGAACTCTCCGAGTTGCAGAACGCGGTCCCGGCATTGCCCTACGAGAAGATCCGCGAACAGCTCGAGGCCGATCTCGGTGCACCGCCGTCGCAGGTGTTTGCCTTCCTTGATGAAACCCCGATGGCGGCCGCTTCCTTGGCCCAGGCCCATCGGGCGCGGTTGCGTGATGGCCGCGAAGTGGTGCTGAAGGTGCGCCGCCCTGGTATCCGTGACGTGGTTGAAGCCGATCTGCGCCTGCTGGCACGGCTGGCCGAGATCGTTGAGGCACGGCTGCCGGATCTGCGCCGCTACCGACCCGCCGAGGTGGTGCAGCAGTTCACCGTGTCGCTGCGCCGCGAGCTGGATTTTGCCGCGGAGTGCCGCAACGCCGAGCGCATCGCGCGCAACTTCGAGGGCCGTGACGACATCCTGATTCCGGCGGTGCACTGGCAATGGACCTGCGAAAGCCTGAATGTCCAGGATTTCGTCGACGGCATTGCCGGACGTGATCTGGCCGGTGTCGATGCGGCCGGCATCGACCGCCGTGAACTGGCCCGGCGTGGCGCCGACATCGTATTGAAGATGGTGCTGGAGGACGGCAGTTTCCATGCCGATCCGCACCCGGGCAACATCATCTACCTGCGCGACGGCCGCATCGGCGTGATCGATTTCGGCATGGTCGGCGCGTTGTCGGAGGTGCGTCGCTTCCAGGTCGCGCAGCTGCTGCATGGTCTGGTTGAACAGGATCCGCAGGGCGTGGCCGATGTGTTGCTGGACTGGGCCGGCGGCGTGGAAGTGGACGAGAACCGGTTGCAGCATGACATCAGCCTGTTCGTTGACCAGTACCGCGGCGTGCCGCTGAAGGACCTGCGCATCGGCCTGATGCTGGGCGACATCACCCAGCTGCTGCGCAGCTACAACCTGACCCTGCCGGCGGATCTGGCACTGATGATCAAGGCCTTCCTGACGCTGGAGGGCATGGGCCGCCAGCTCGACCCGGATTTCGACATGGCCAGCGCCGCGCGCCCCTTCCTGGAGCGGGTGGTACTGCAGCGCTATGCGCCGCGGGCGCTGTTCAAGCGTGGCCGACGCAGCCTGCTCGGCATGATCGACTTCGCCGGTGAGTTGCCGCGGGACCTGCGCAAGCTGGTCCAGGCGGCGCGCCGTGGCCGGCTGCAGCTGAAGGTCGAGACCAACGCGCTGCAGGGCTTCGGCGACCAGGTCAACCGCGCCGCGAACCGCTTGGTGATGGGGATCGTCACGGCAGCCTTGATCATCGGCTCCTCGATCGTGATGCACAGCGTRGGMGGCGTYTCCAGCCGYTGGCTGCTGGCGCTSGGCGTGKSSGGYTTCRTCGGCGCMGGSKTCTGCGGSGTGTGGATCCTGTTCTCGATCTGGAGAAGCGGCAAGCACACGTAGTGTGATTACCGCGGTGGTTCCCGCCGGGAACCGCGGCATCGCGCAGCGATTCCTGTAGCGCCGACCGCGGGTCGGCTGCTTCTGCCTTTGCCGCCCCCAACCAGCCACGCCGCATTCCCGGTAGCGCCGGGCCATGCCCGGCGGCTTTCGCTCCTGCCGGAATCGCCCTCGGCACTTGCAGTCCCGGGTGTTAGTAGTAATACTACTAACCATGGACCTGACCGACACCCAGCAGGCGATCCTGCAGTTGATCGCCGAGCGTATCGAGAGCGAAGGCGCACCCCCTTCGCAGACTGAAATCGCGCGTGCCTTCGGCTTCAAGGGCGTACGCGCAGCGCAGTATCACCTGGAGGCGCTGGAGCAGGCCGGGGCGATCCGTCGCGTGCCGGGCCAGGCCCGCGGCATCCGTCTGGTGCAGGCACCGCCGGTGGAGAAGCTCGCCGAGCCGGGCCTGCCCGACAGCGTCCTGCGTCTGCCGATCCTGGGTCGGGTTGCTGCGGGTCTGCCGATCGGCGCCGACATCGGCTCGGATGATTTCGTGGTGCTGGACCGGGTGTTCTTCTCGCCGGCACCGGACTACCTGCTGAAAGTGCAGGGCGATTCGATGATCGACGAAGGCATCTTCGATGGCGACCTGATCGGTGTGCACCGGACCCGCGATGMCCATTCCGGGCAGATCGTGGTGGCCCGCATCGATGACGAGATCACCGTCAAGCTGCTGAAGATCGCCAAGGATCGCATCCGCCTGCTGCCGCGCAATCCCGATTACAAGCCGATTGACGTGCTTCCGGACCAGGATTTCTCGATCGAGGGCCTGTACTGCGGGCTGCTGCGACCGAACCGTTGACGATTCATCCTGCAATTCCCGCGGTCTTTTGTGGCGATTCTCTGGTTCTGCTGAGGTTGGTACGGATGTCCGATAATTTTTTTCCGAACGCCGGGCAGAATCTCAGCCTGTGCGATACGCCAGCCTTAAAGTGAACCCATGGCCAAGAAGACTTCCAAAGACAGCACCTCCAACGACGTGACCTCTGCAAGGACCAATCCGATGGACGAGAACAAGAAGCGCGCCCTCGCTGCAGCTCTGGGCCAGATCGAAAAGCAGTTCGGCAAGGGCTCGGTGATGCGCATGGGCGACCGCGTGGTCGAGCCCGTCGAGGCGATCCCGACCGGTTCTCTGATGCTGGATATCGCATTGGGCATYGGTGGCCTGCCCAAGGGCCGCGTGGTGGAAATCTACGGTCCGGAATCCTCCGGCAAGACCACGTTGACCCTGCAGGCCATCGCCGAGTGCCAGAAGCTGGGTGGCACCGCCGCCTTCATCGATGCCGAGCACGCGCTGGACCCGATCTACGCAGGCAAGCTGGGCGTCAATGTCGACGATCTGCTGCTGTCGCAGCCGGATACCGGTGAGCAGGCGCTTGAAATCGCCGACATGCTGGTGCGCTCCGGTTCGGTGGACATCCTGGTGGTCGACTCGGTCGCCGCGTTGACCCCCAAGGCTGAAATCGAAGGTGAGATGGGCGACCAGTTGCCGGGTCTGCAGGCGCGTCTGATGAGCCAGGCGCTGCGCAAGCTGACCGGCAACATCAAGCGCTCGAACACCCTGGTGGTGTTCATCAACCAGCTGCGCATGAAGATCGGCGTGATGATGCCGGGCCAGAGCCCGGAAGTGACCACCGGCGGCAACGCRCTGAAGTTCTATGCCTCGGTGCGCCTGGACATCCGCCGTATCGGCGCGATCAAGAAGGGCGACGAGATCATCGGCAACCAGACCAAGATCAAGGTCGTCAAGAACAAGCTGGCGCCCCCGTTCAAGCAGGTCATCACCGAGATCCTGTACGGCGAAGGCATCAGCCGAGAAGGCGAGCTGATCGATATGGGTGTCGAAGCCAAGCTGGTCGAGAAGGCCGGTGCCTGGTACAGCTACGGTGAAGAGCGCATCGGCCAGGGCAAGGACAACGCCCGTGGCTATCTGCGCGACAACCCGCAGGTTGCCGCCAAGCTTGAGGCTGAGCTGCGCGAGAAGTTCCAGCCGACCGAAGCCGTCCGTGAGGAAGGCGAAGACGAAGGCGACGACGAGTAAAGGCTTGCTGTGGGGCAGGGCGGCGCCGTCAGTGACGTCGCCCTGTCCTGCAGATTCGGTTTCCCCGACGGGGGACGCGCCAGGGACGGCGCATTTGATTGAAGGCGAGAATGAACGATTCCGACGCCCCGGCACCCGGCCGTAAGCGCCGCGTACGCGAACAGACGCCTGTCCAGCGCGCCTTGGGCCTGCTGGTCCGTCGTGAGCACTCGCGCAAGGAGCTGACCCGCAAGCTGACGTCCCGGGGCATCGAGGACGAGGCCGCGCAGGCGGCGGTCGACAAGCTGACCGAGGCAGGTTGGCAGGACGACACCCGGTTTGCCGAGAATCTGGTGCGCATGCGCGCCAATACGGGTTATGGCCCCATCCATGTACGTGCCGAGCTGGGAACCCACGGGCTGGACAGCGAGCAGATTACTGCTGCGATGGATACCTTCGAGGGCGACTGGACGGAGAATGCCCGGGATCTGGTCCGTCGCCGCTTTGGTGAGGCCGGTCCGCAGGACCTCGCGCAGCGCCGCAAGGCCGCCGATCTGCTGGCCCGCCGGGGCTTCGATGGCGACAGCATCCGCCGCGCGACCCGCTACGATCCGGACGACTGAGACTGATGGCGCCGGGCCTGATACCCTTTGGGGTTTCGGCGGTCCGTTCGACCCTGGCCACTGCGGCCGGCGGCACGGGCCCCGGCCCGCAGACTGCCAGCCCCCATGAACGCATCCGCCAAATTCACGACATCCCAGATCCGCAGCGACTTCCTTGAATTCTTCAAGGGCAAAGGCCACACCATCGTGCCGTCGGCGCCGCTGGTGCCGGGCAACGATCCGACCCTGCTGTTCACCAACTCCGGCATGGTGCAGTTCAAGGACGTGTTCCTGGGCGCGGAAAAGCGCAGCTACGTGCGCGCGGCCGACGTCCAGCGCTGCCTGCGTGCCGGTGGCAAGCACAACGATCTCGACCAGGTGGGCTACACCGCCCGCCATCACACCTTCTTCGAAATGCTGGGCAACTGGTCCTTCGGCGATTACTTCAAGAAGGATGCGATCGCCTGGGCCTGGGAGCTGCTGACCCAGGTCTGGAAGCTGCCCGCCGAGCGCCTGCTGGTCACGGTCTACCAGACCGATGACGAGGCCTACGCACTGTGGCGCGACATGATCGGCATTCCGGAAGACCGGATCGTCCGCATCGGCGACAACAAGGGCGCGCCGTTCGCCTCGGACAACTTCTGGCAGATGGCCGATACCGGTCCGTGCGGTCCGTGCACCGAGATCTTCTACGATCACGGTGACCATATCGCCGGTGGCCCGCCGGGCTCGCCGGACGAGGACGGTGACCGTTTCATCGAGATCTGGAACCTGGTCTTCATGCAGTTCGATCGCCAGCAGGACGGCACGCTGATGCCGCTGCCGGCACCGTGCGTGGACACCGGCATGGGCCTGGAACGCCTGGCCGCGATCCTGCAGCACGTGCATACCAACTACGAGATCGACCTGTTCCAGGCGCTGATCCGCAAGGCATCGGAGCTGACCGGAACCGCTGATCTGGAAAACAAGTCGCTGCGCGTGATCGCCGACCACATCCGCGCCTGTTCGTTCCTGATCGTCGATGGCGTGCTGCCGTCCAACGAAGGCCGCGGCTACGTGCTGCGCCGSATCATCCGCCGCGCRCTGCGACACGGCTGGATGCTGGGCGTGCGCCAGCCGTTCTTCAGCAAGCTGGTGCCGACCCTGGTCGAGCAGATGGGCGAGGCCTACCCGGAACTGCCGGCACAGGCCGATACCGTGGTGCGTGCCCTGCAGGCAGAAGAAGAGCGTTTCGCCGAGACGCTGGACTCGGGCATGAAGATCTTCGACGACGTTGCGRCCAAGGTCAGCAATGGCGTGATCCCGGGCGCGGACGCGTTCCGCCTGTACGACACCTACGGCTTCCCGCTCGACCTGACCCAGGACATCGCCCGCGAGCGTGACCTGACCGTGGACATTGACGGCTTCAACGCCGCGATGGAGACGCAGCGCGAGACCGCGCGTGCCGCCGGCAAGTTCGGCGGTGGCGTGACGCTGTCGGCCGATCTGGTCGCCACGCTCAAGCCGACTGTCTTCCTGGGCTATGACCGCCTGCAGGCCGACGGCCTCGGCGTGGTGGCGATCCTCAAGGATGGCCGCCCGGTGGACGCTGCCCAGGCCGGTGACGAGGTCATCGTGCTGACCAACCAGACCCCGTTCTACGCCGAGTCCGGCGGCCAGGTCGGCGACACCGGCACCTTGTCCGCTGCCGGCGTACAGCTGCAGGTGAGCGATACGCAGAAGTTCGCGGGCCAGTTCCATGGCCACGTCGGCAAGCYCACCCAGGGCAGTTTGAAGATCGGTGACGTGCTGTCCGGCCAGGTCGATGGCGAGCGCCGTGGCGCCACCATCCTCAACCACTCGGCGACCCACCTGCTGCATGCTGCCCTGCGCGAAGTGCTTGGCACCCACGTGCAGCAGAAGGGCTCGCTGGTGGCGCCGGACCGCCTGCGCTTCGACTTCTCGCATTTCCAGCCGATCAGCGCCGAGGAACTGGCGATCATCGAGCGCAAGGTCAACCAGCAGGTGCGCGCCAACAACGCCGCCGAAGTGCACAACATGGGCATGCAGGAAGCGCTGGACTTCGGCGCSATGGCSCTGTTCGGCGAGAAGTACGGCGASARCGTGCGCGTRCTGARSATGGGCGACTWCTCCRYCGAGCTGTGTGG
>NZ_JBFTOJ010000032.1:0-29404 GCF_056397905.1 Stenotrophomonas sp. 05L414_2 | reverse complement strand
GGCCAGAGAAGGTGTGCCAGCATCAGATTGAGCGCGGTGACCACCAGCGCCGAAGCCGCCGCGACTGAAATCAGCCACGCATTCTTCGTGGTCACCATCATCTTCCGGTGGAGATGCACGATCAGCATCACGGCAGGCATCAGCAGTGCCGAACCAAGTACGATCCAGGCCAGCCCATACTTCTCGATCATTGGCACGCGCATCTGCGCAAAGTAGGCATATTCGCCCAGCAGCAGGTATGGCCACCAACGCGGGGGGAACAACAGCACTGCAGCGACGCGGACGCCGGCCGGCAGATAGAACTGGTCGAGCGACAACTGGCGCGACGCCCAGCATGCAACGGCGTACAGCAGCGCAAGGACCAGCCCCGCCGGGCGGATACGCAACTTCAGCTGCAGGCCTTCATTCCACCAGTTCAATCGCACTACCCCTTCACAGTACGTTCCCTGTCAGCATCCATTCGCCGCGGGACCCGGTTCTTAGCGACGGTATCGACACGCGTTCGATTATGCAATCGCCTCAGCGCTCGGCCCGGCAAGTGAGAAAGTCATCACAGGAATGCCGGCGGCGACGAGTTTCACAGTTTTCGGGGGGCGGTAGATTCAGCTCGCTTCCTGATCAGCTCACCACAACGCATCCCGCAGCTTGTACCAGGACATGGCCGCCACCAGCAGCGGCATGCGCAGCAGGCGTCCGCCGGGGAAGGGGCCATGGCGCAGGCGCTGGAACACGTCCAGCCGCTCGCTCTGGCCAACGATGGCTTCGGCGATCACTTCACCGGCCAGCCCGGCCGCTGCCACGCCGTGGCCGGAGAAGCCCTGCGCGAAGTACACATTCCCATCCAGCCGGCCCCAGTGCGGGGCACGGTTGCGGGTGATGTCCACATAACCGCCCCAGACCTGCTGCAGCGGGATGTCGGCCAGTTGCGGGAACACCTCGTGCATGCGCCGCTGCATCACCCGGTGCAGGCCCGGCGGCGGCAGCGCGGAATAGCTGGCGCGGCCACCGAACAGCAGGCGGTGGTCATGGCTGAGCCGGAAATAGTCCAGCGCCCAGGCCGTGTCGGAGACCGCCATGTTGTTCCCGATCAGGGCGCGGGCGCGTTCGGCCCCCAGCGGTGCACTGGCGCCGATATACGTACCGACCGGCATGATGCGCCGCTCAAGCTCGGGCACCAGCCCCTGCAGCAGGGCGTTGCCGGCCACCACCAGCTGCGGCGCGCGCACGCTTCCGTGGTCGGTATGCAGCACCGCATGTGCGCCGCGTTGAATGCGCGTCACCGGCGATTGTTCGTGGATGACCACCCCGGCTGCGCGCGCGGCATCGGCCAGCCCGCGGGCGTAGGCCAGCGGATGCAGGTGGGCGCTGAGTGGGTCGAACATCGCCGCGCGGTAGCGCGGGCTGTCCAGTTGCCCACGCAGGGTATCGCGCTCCCACCACTGCATCGGGTAATCGTAATGTCGCTGCAGGTGTTCGCAGTTGGCGCGCAGGTCGCGCTCGTGGCGTGCGCGGATGGCAACGCTGGCGTGGCCCTCCACCCAATGGCACTCGATGCCATGCCGGTCGATGCGCGCGCGCATCGCCTGTACCGCCTCGCGCGACCAGTCGAACAGGCGGCGCGCATCCTCGTGGCCGAGCTGGCGTTCCAGCTCGTCCACTTCGCAGCCGTAGCCGACCAGCGCCTGGCCACCATTGCGGCCTGAGGCTCCCCAGCCGATCCGCTGCGCTTCCAGCACCACCACCCGCTGGCCGCGCAGGGCCAGTTCCAGTGCGGCGGTGAGGCCGGTATAGCCGGCGCCCAGTATCGCCACATCGGCACGCAGTTCACCGCGGAACGGCGGCAATGCGGGCGGTTCGGGCAGGCTGCAGGCGTACCAGCTGGGCGGGAAGGCGGCGCTCACCGGCGGCCTCGCAGGAGCGGGAAAGGGCGTCGGAGCGGGGGAGGACGGTCGGGCTTCACGCCGATAGTTTGGCCCAAGCCGGGCGCCCGTGGTGTGAGGGCAGCGGCTTGCCGATGCCGATGCCGGGCGCGTACCTTGATGCCACGCCAAGGAGTTTCCCCATGCGCCGCCTACCCTGGGTGGGCCTGCCCACCGACAGCACCGTGCTCGGCCATCATCGTTTCGCGGTGGCCGGGGAAAAATATGTGCGTGCGTTGGTTGACGCTGCGCAGGCAACACCGCTGGTGCTACCGAGTCTGCAGCCGCCGCTGCCGGCGCGCGATTGGCTGCAGGGCCTGGATGGCCTGCTGCTGACCGGCGCGGTCARCAACATCGAGCCGCAGCATTACGAAGGGGGTCGCACCTGGAACGGCAACCGGCATGACCCGGCGCGCGACGCCACTGCGTTCGCGCTGCTGCACGAGGCGCTGGCGTTGGATCTACCCGTGCTGGCGATCTGCCGCGGATTCCAGGAGTTGAATGTGGCGCTCGGTGGCACGCTGCATCCGCAGGTGCATGCAGTGCCCGGCCTGGCCGACCATCGCGAAGACCCGCAGGCGCCGGTGGAGGAGCAGTATGGGCCGGCCCATGCGATCACCCTGGCCGATGGGGGGTGGCTGGCGCAGTGGTGTGCCGCCGATCGGGTGCAGGTCAATTCCGTGCACGGGCAGGGCATCGCACAGGTCGCCGAAGGCCTGCAGATCGAGGCCTGGGCCGATGATGGCCTGGTCGAAGCAGCGCGCAGCCCGCGCCATCGATTCGTGCTCGGCGTACAGTGGCACCCGGAGTGGCGTGTCATGCAGACGCCGTTCTATCACGCTATTTTCCGTGCGTTCGGCCAAGCTTGCCGGCAGCACCAACRGAATCGACTGGAATCCCCATGAGTTCCCGAACGCGCCCGCGCAAGACGGCCACGCCCCCGCCCCCGCAGGAAAGCAGCCTGCTGCGCTGGCTGAAGGAGCGGCGCATCACCGAGGTCGAATGCCTGGTTCCGGACATCACCGGCAATGCGCGCGGCAAGATCATCCCGGCCGACAAGTTCTCGCACGATTACGGCAMGCGCCTGCCCGAAGGCATCTTCGCGACCACCGTCACCGGCGAATTTCCGGACGATTACTACGACCTGACCTCGCCGTCGGACTCGGACATGATCCTGCGCCCCGACCCGGACACCGTGCGAATGGTGCCGTGGGCGACCGACCCGACCGCGCAGGTCATCCATGACTGCTACACCAAGAACGGCGAGCCGCATGAGCTGGCGCCGCGCAACGTGCTGCGCCGGGTGCTGGATGCGTATACCGAGCTCGGCCTGCGGCCAGTGGTCGCGCCCGAGCTGGAATTCTTCCTGGTGCAGAAGAACACCGATCCGGATTTTCCGCTGCTGCCCCCGGCGGGCCGCTCCGGTCGCCCGGAAACGGCGCGGCAGTCGTACTCGATCGACGCGGTCAACGAGTTCGATCCGATCCTCGACCTGATGTACGACTACTGCGATGCGATGAAGCTGGACGTGGATACGCTGATCCACGAATCCGGCGCGGCGCAGCTGGAGGTCAACTTCACCCACGCCAATGCGATGGATCTGGCCGACCAGGTGTTCCTGTTCAAGCGCACCATGCGCGAATCGGCGATGCGCCATGGGGTGTATGCCACCTTCCTGGCCAAGCCGATGGAGAACGAGCCGGGCAGTGCGATGCACATCCACCAGAGCCTGCTGCGCATCAGCGATGGCCAGAACGTGTTCACCGGCGAGCACGGTGGTGAGGACTTCAGTCCGCTGTTCGCCCATTACCTGGCGGGCCTGCAGAAATATGTGCCGATGGCCATGGCGTTCTTCGCGCCGAACGTGAATTCCTACCGGCGCCTGGTGTTCGGTGAGGTCTCGCCTAGCAACGTGCACTGGGGCTTCGACAACCGCACCTGCGGCCTGCGGGTGCCGCTGGATACGCCGGAGAACATGCGGGTGGAAAGCCGCTTTGCCGGCTCCGACGCCAACCCTTACCTGGCGATGGCCGCGACCCTGGCCTGCGGGCTGCTCGGCATCCGTGAGCGCCTGGCGCCGGATGCGCCGGTGACCGGCAGCGCCAAGGAACTGGGCTACGACCTGCCGCGTTCGCTGGGTGAAGCGCTGGACGGGCTGGAGCAGTGCAGCGAGCTGCAGGCCCTGCTCGGCGAGCGCTTCTGCCGCGCCTACACCTCGGTCAAGCGCAAGGAATACGAGACCTTCTTCCGCGTGATCAGTTCGTGGGARCGCGAGTTCCTGCTGCTGAACGTGTGAAGGCCGCGAATAGAAAAATCCCTCGCCGGGGGGTAGGCTGGCACCCGTCGCCGGCCCGGCCGGCCCCCCTTTCCGCATTCTGGAGCACCCGATGAAGCTGCGTATCCTCACGCTCGGCCTGGCCTCCGCCATGCTTTCCGCCTGTGGCGGCGGCAACGGCGGCGGACAGGACAGCCAGGTCCTGAACGTCTACAACTACAGCGACTACATCGCCGAAGACACCATCCCCAACTTCGAGAAGCAGAGCGGGATCAAGGTCACCTACGATGTGTTCGACAGTGACGAGATGGTCGAGACCAAGCTGCTGGCCGGCAACAGCGGCTACGACGTGGTGGTGCCGACGCTGAACTTCTTCGGCCGGCAGATCCAGGCCGGCGTGTTCCTGCCGCTGGACAAGTCGAAGATCCCGAACCTGGCCAATCTCGACCCGGCGGTGATGAAGCGCATCGCTACCCAGGATCCGGGCAACCAGTACGGTGTGCCCTACATGATCGGCACCACCGGCATCGGCTACAACGTGGACATGCTGAAGGAGCGCTTCGGTGGCAGCACCGACATCGCCAACAGCTGGGACCTGGTGTTCAAGCCGGAAAACATCAGCAAGATGAAGGACTGCGGCGTGACCATCCTGGACACGCCGGCGGACATGATTCCGATCGCGCTGCACTACCTGGGCCTGGACCCGCACAGCGGCGATCCGGCCGACCTGCAGAAGGCGGCGGACCTGCTGAAGTCGATCCGCCCGTACGTGCAGAACTTCCACTCCTCGCAGTACGTGGGCTCGCTGGCCAACGGCGGCACCTGCCTGGTGGTGGGCTGGTCGGGTGACATCATCCAGGCCCGCGACCGTGCGGCCGAGGCCAGCAATGGCGTGCACGTGGCCTATTCGATCCCGAAGGAAGGCGCGCCGCAGTGGTTCGACATGCTGGCCATCCCGAAGGATGCCAAGCATCCGGAAGCGGCCTACGCGTTCATCAACTATCTGCTGGAACCGAAGGTGGCCGCGGCCAACACCAACTTCATCCACTACGGCAACCCGGTGCCGACCGCGACCCCGCTGGTGGACGAGGCGATCCGCACCGACCCGACCATCTACCCGCCGGCCGACGTGGCCGCGAAGATGTTCACCTATTCGATCAACACGCCGGAGACCGACAAGCTCTACACCCGGCTGTGGACCGAGGTGAAGACCGGTCGCTAAGCGTTTCCGGTAGCGCCGGGCCTTGCCCGGCAGCTGCCTTGCCCTGCGCCGGAGCCGGTACTGCCGGCCCGGCCAAGGTGCCGCTGGATGGCGGGCAACAGGTCGCGCGCATCGCGACCGCCGTTGCACAGGAATGATGAGCTCATCCGCTGCAGGTTGTGCATCCCGATGAAGAACAGGCCAGGCTGCGGGGAGACACCGAACTCGCCGAGCGGATAACCGTGTTCGTCCAGCACGCCGTCCACATGCAGCCACGGCCATTCGGCGACGAAGCCCGTGGCGAGGACAACCGAGCGGATGCCGGCAGCGTTCAGATCAAGTTCGCGCGGCGAGGCGTCCGGCTCCCAGTGCAGGTACACCTCTTCGGGAATGTAGCGGGCATCATCGGTGCGCGGTTCGGGCCGCGTGGCGTAGTACCCGCTTGCCAGTGAATCGAGATAGGCGTACTCGGCCCGCGTTGCTTCGACCGCAGTGCGCAGCTGTGGGCGGACATCGGCGAAGCGCGCGATGTCCGCGTCGAAGCCCTGCAGGCGGCCCAGCAGCGTGATGCCCTCGCGATGCATCGACAGCAGGCTGATCGAGCTGCCCAGGCCTGCGCGTCCCTTGCCGGAAATCAGCGGGAACTCTGCGGTCCGGGCCTTGCGCAGCGCGTCCGGCTCCCCGGCGAGTACCCCGGCCGATTCACTCACATGCTGGTGGATGCGTCCGGCCATGTCCCACCAGGTCATCGAATCCTTGCCGCGCAGCCGGCGCGTATGCGAATGGCGCTCGGCCAGCGACCAATACACGGTGCGGCCGCTGGCGCGGAGATCCTGGGCGATCTGCGCGCCGGACTGGCCGCCGCCGATGACCAGCACAGCGCCGTCGGGAAGCTGCCGGCAATTGCGGTAGTTGCTGGAGTGCAGTACCGCCAGCGCCGGCCCGGGCGCAAAGGGAACGCGGGGCATCCGGGGACGGCCGTATTCGCCGGTGGCCACCACCACCGCAGCGGCCTGGATCGGCCCGCGGCTGGATTCGATGGCGTAGCCGCCCGCCTTGGGCGTGACACGCAGGACCGCGCAGCCTTCGTGGATCGGCAGTGACCTTTCGCAGGCGTAGTCGCGGAGCCGCTGGATCACTTCCGGTGCAGCCATGAAGCCCTCCGGGTCGTCGCCCGCATAGGCGTGGCCATGCAGGGCCATCGTCGCGTTGGCGGTGTTGGTCTGGAAGGAATCCCAGCGCCGCCGCCAGCTGGCGCCCACGGTTTCCGCCTCCAGTACGCGATGCGCGAGGCCGGCCTCCTGCAGGACCGCGCTGAGTGACAGCCCGGCCTGGCCGGCGCCGATGATCACGACGTCACGCGGCGTAGATGCGGACGGGCAGCAGGGGAGAACCGGTGATGATTTGGAGTGGGCCATGTCGGATTCACTGGAGGGTCGAGGTGATTCCCCAATGACAGCGCGTGCCGGGTCAATGATTTCTGCTCTGAAAAACGTTGCATCTGCATGGATTGGCCGCGGACCAAGGCGAAGGCGTTGGTCGCCGGGCGTCGGTGCCGTTGCACCAACGGGCCATTGGCGACAAGCCGGTGGTCGGGTCTCACGCTGATGCGATCGCCACGTTCACTCCGCGTCGGCGCCGCCTGCCCTACCTTCCCGTACGGCACTGACCACCGCCACGAGACGATGACCGAACAGCCCCAGCGCGACGACAGCGCCCACGATGATGAAAACGAGCGGCGGAAGGAGCACGCCAAGCCCTCACCGCTGAAGAACCCCAAGGTCCGGTGGATGCTGGCGATCATCGGCATCCTCGTCGTGCTGGTGCTGATCGCTTGGCTGGCCTATCACCTCCTGGTCGGCCGCTACCTGCAGGACACCAACAACGCCTACCTGCAGGCCGACGCGGTGGCGGTCGCCCCGCGCATCAACGGCTACGTCACCGAGGTGCTGGTGCAGGACAACCAGTGGGTCAAGGCCGGCGAACCGCTGCTGCGCATCGACCCGCGCACCTACCGCGCCACCCTGGACCAGGCCGAGGCGGTGATCGCCGTGCGCGAGGCCGATATCGCGGCCGCCGCCGCCGGCGTGCAGGGCCAGCAGTCCAGCCTGCTGCAGGCCCGCACCCAACTCACCGCTGCCACCGCCTCGCTGCGATTCGGCAAGGCCGAGCTGGCCCGCTTCACCCCGTTGGCTGCCAGCGGTGCCGACACCCACGAACACGTGGAAAGCCTGCGCCACGACGTCGAACGTGCACAGGCCCAGTACGATGCGGCCAGGGCGCAGATCCAAGGCGCGCAGAGCCAGATCGAAGCCAGCCAGGCGCAACTGGAACAGGCCCAGGCCGGCCTGAAGCAGGCCCAGGCCGATGCCGCGCAGGCGCGGGTCGCCTTCGAGGACACCGAGCTTCGCGCGCGCATCGACGGCCGGGTCGGCAACAAGACCGTACAGGTGGGACAGTTCGTCGCTGCCGGCACCCGCACCATGACCATCGTGCCGGTCGAGTCGCTGTACCTGAGCGCCAATTTCAAGGAAACCCAGGTGGGTCTGATGCGTGCCGGACAGCCGGCCGAGATCAAGGTCGATGCACTGCCGGGCACTACCCTGCACGGCACTGTGGAGAGCATCTCGCCCGGCACCGGCKCGSARTTCGCSCTGCTGCCGCCSSAGAACGCCACCGGCAACTTCACCAAGRTCGTGCAGCGCGTGCCGGTRCGCATCCGGGTGGATGCCGGTGCCGAGGCGCGCAAGGTGCTGGTGCCGGGCATGTCGGTGGAAGTGACCGTGGACACCCGCAACGCCAGGGACGCGCGTGAGCGCACCCGGGACGAGGCAGGGGCCACGGCCGCGCCGGCGCGATGAATGCCACCACTGCCTCCGCAGCGCCCGCCGCCGAGGGCAAGGCCGATGCCGGTGCGTGGCTGGCCGTGGCGGCCGGCACCATCGGCTCGTTCATGGCCACGCTGGACATCTCCATCGTCAACGCGGCACTGCCCACCATCCAGGGCGAGGTCGGCGCCAGCGGCACCGAAGGCACCTGGATCTCCACTGCCTTCCTGGTCTCGGAAATCGTCATGATTCCGCTGACCGGCTGGTTCGTGCGCACGCTGGGCCTGCGCACCTTCCTGCTGATCTGCGCCACGCTGTTCACCGCATTCTCGGTGATGTGCGGCCTGGCCGATTCGCTGCCGATGATGATCGCCGGCCGGGTAGGGCAGGGCTTTGCCGGCGGTGCGCTGATCCCTACTGCGCTGACCATCGTCGGCACGCGCTTGCCGCCGAAACAGCAGCCGCTGGGCACTGCGCTGTTCGGCATGACCGTCATTCTCGGCCCGGTGATCGGCCCGCTGCTGGGCGGCTGGTTGACCGAGAACGTCAGCTGGCACTACGCCTTCTTCATCAACGTGCCCATCTGCGCTGGCCTGGTTGCCTTGCTTCTGCTGGGCCTGCCGCATGAGAAATCGAACTGGGTCGGGCTGCTGCGCGCCGACTGGCTGGGCATCGTCGGCATGACCGCCGGCCTGTCCGCGCTTACCGTGGTACTGGAAGACGGCCAGCGCGAGCGCTGGTTCGAATCGAGCATGATCGTAGTGCTCAGCATCGTTTCGCTGCTGGGGTTCGCGCTGCTGGCGCTCTCGCAGTTCATCAGCAAGGAGCCGGTCATCCGCCTCAACATCCTTTTCCAGCGCAGTTTCGGCGCGGTGTTCGTGATGGTGATGGCGGTGGGCATGATCCTGTTCGGGGTCATGTACATGATCCCGCAGTTCCTGGCGATCATCGCCGGCTACAACACCGAACAGGCCGGTTACGTGCTGCTGCTGGCCGGCCTGCCGACCATCCTGCTGATGCCGTTGATGCCGAAGATGCTGGAAACGGTGGACGTGCGCATCATGGTGTTTGGCGGGATGCTGTGCTTTGCCGCCGCCTGCTTCGTCAATCTGGGCCTGACCCCGGACAGCATCGGCCCGCACTTTATCATCGGCCAGCTGTTGCAGGGCTGCGGGCTGGCGCTGGCGATGATGGCGCTGAACCAGGCCGCCATCACCTCGGTGCCGCGCGAATACACCAGCGATGCCTCGGGCCTGTTCAACGCCGCGCGCAATCTGGGTGGTTCGATCGGCCTGGCCATCATCTCCACCTTCCAGGAGCGCCGCACCACATTGCACGTCGATGCCATCGGCAGCAGCGTCACCGCCAATTCGACCGTGGCCCAGGATGCGCTGCATGCTTACGGCCAACAGCTCGGCGACGCCACGCAGGCGCTGGYGGTGCTGGCGCAGACCGTGCAGATGCAGGCAATGGTGATGGCCTACAACGACCTGTTCTGGATCTTCGGCCTGATCGTGGTGGCGACCCTGCCACTGGTTTTCCTGCTCAAGCCCCTGCCCAAGGGCGTTCCATTGGCGATGCACTGATGACTTCGACGACCTTGCCCCTTCTCCCGGCCCTGTCCCTTCGCCTGCGCCGCCTGTGGCCAGCCACGGTGCCGCTGCTGCTGGCCAGTTGCATGCTGGGGCCGGATTACGTGAAGCCGGACGTTGCCGGCAATGCCACCGCACAGGCACGGCTGCCGCGCGCCGCGCAGGCTGACGTGCAGCCGGCCACGCCACCCAGCCAGTGGTGGCGCGCGCTGAATGATCCGCTGCTGGACCAGCTGGTGGACGAGGCGCTGCGCAACAGCCCCAACCTGCGTGCGGCCCAGGCCAAGCTGCTGGCCTCGCGCGCGCTGCAGCGCCAGCGTCGCGCCGAGCAGCTGCCCAAGGTGGGGGCAGTGGCCGGCTACGCCAACGTCACGGCGCCCGATTCCCTGGAAAACAGCGTACGTGGCCTTGGCGAGAACATCGCCGGCGTGGCCGAGGCCAACGGCCGCCCTCAGGAAGCCGCGCAGCTGCGCCAGCAGTTCGCTGATATCGATCTTGATACCGAACTGTACGTGGCCGGCTTCGACGCCAGCTGGGAACTGGACCTGTTCGGGCGCCGGCGCCGCGCAGCCGAGCAGGCCGCCGCCGAGGCCGAGGCCAACGCGGCAGCACTGGCCGACGCACAGGTGCAACTGGCCGCCGAGTTGACCCAGGTCTACCTGGGCTACCGCAGCAGCCGCGAGCGTATCGCCCTGGCCGAACACAACCTCCGCGCCGCCGATGAAAGCCTGCAGCTGACCCGCCAGCGCCGCCAGCGCGGCGCAGATTCGGACCTTCAGGTGGAACGGGCGCAGGCCCAGCTGCAACAGCAGCAGGCCGCGCTGCCGTCACTGCAGGCACAGGCCGATGAGGCGCGCGATGTGCTGGCCCTGATGGTTGGCCGCGAGCCCGGTGCACTGGATGCGCGGCTGGCGGCGGACCAGCCGCTGCCAGCGCTGCCGGCCCGCGTGCCGGTGGATGATGCGGGCGCGCTTATCCAGCGCCGGCCGGATGTACGCAAGGCCGAGCGCGAGCTGGCAGCTTCGTCGGCGCAGATCGGCCAGGCTCTCTCGGCGTACTTTCCGCAGGTGACGCTGTTGGGCAGCATCGGCGCCGGAGCCACCTCGCTGTCCGACCTGGGGCGGGATTCGGCGGCCACGATCGTTGCTCCGTTCCTGCGCTGGTCGCTGTTGGATTTCGGCGTGAACAAGGCCCGTGTAGCGCAGGCCCGGGCCGGCAACGAGGCCAGGCTGGCGGCCTACGAGGGCACGGTGCTGGCGGCGCTGCAGGATGCGAACACGGCGCTGGCGCGGTTCGGCGCTGCGCGGCAGCAGTTGCAGGCCAGTGTCCGCGCCGAGGCCTCGGCCGACCGCTCGCTGCGCCTTATGCGCCAGCGTCGGCAGGCTGGGGCGACCTCGCAGATCGACCTGCTGGACGTGCAGCGCCAGCGCCTGCAGGCCCAGGATGCCGCCGCACAGGCGCGCCTGCAGCTGCTGGTGCGCTATGTGGCCCTGCAGAAGAGCTTGGGCCTGGGCTGGCAGGAGGCGCCGCCGGTGGCCATCCGCTGATTGCCCCGATGGCATGGCGAGGCGGCCGCCCGCCACAGCCCGTCATATCCCCATCGGCCCCCGGCCGGTAGAATGGCGGCCGCTGTCCACCGCCCGCTCCCGGAGCCCCCATGCCCGTTGAAGCCCAGCCGGAAGCCGCCGTCGTCGAAGCGAGCGGTGTGCCCGGCTATCTCTCCATTCGTGATCTGCGCAAGGAATTCGATGGCTTCGTCGCCGTCGACGACGTCAACCTGGACGTCCGCAAGGGCGAGATATTTGCGCTGCTCGGTGGCTCCGGCAGCGGCAAGTCGACCCTGCTGCGCTGCCTGGGCGGCTTCGAGACACCCACCAAGGGCAGCATCACCGTCGATGGCCAGCAGATGGACGCGCTGCCGCCGTACCAGCGGCCGGTCAACATGATGTTCCAGTCCTATGCGCTGTTCCCGCACATGACCGTGGAGCAGAACATTGCCTTCGGCCTGAAGCAGGACGGACTCGGCCGCGAGACCATCGCCAAGCGCGTGGGCGAGATGCTCGACCTGGTGCAGATGGGCCATCTTGGCAAGCGCAAGCCGCACCAGCTGTCCGGCGGCCAGCAGCAGCGCGTAGCGCTCGCGCGGTCGCTGGCCAAGGGGCCCAAGCTGCTGCTGCTGGACGAACCGATGGGCGCGCTGGACAAGAAGCTGCGCTCGCAGATGCAGCTGGAGCTGGTCAGCATCATCGAGTCGTCGGGCGTGACCTGCGTGATGGTCACCCACGACCAGGAAGAGGCGATGACCATGGCCACCCGCATCGCGGTGATGGACGCCGGCTGGATCCAGCAGGTCGGCAAGCCCGACGAGGTCTACGAGCAGCCGGCCAACCGCTTCGTCGCCGAGTTCATAGGCTCGGTCAACCTGTTCGACGGGGTGATCGACGAGGACCTGCCCGAATACGTGACCGTGCGTTCGCCGCTGTTCCCGGCGCCGGTCTACATCGCCCACGGCATCACCTGCTATGAAGGGCAGCCGGTCGCGTTCGCGCTGCGCCCGGAGAAGGTGATGATCGGCAAGGATGAGCCGGAAGGGCACACCAACAAGGCGCAGGGCGTGATCGAGGACATTGCCTATTTCGGCAGCCATTCGGTCTACCACGTGCGCCTGCCCAGCGGCGCCAAGGTGCTGGCCAACTTCGCCAACTCGCAGCGCTGGGCCAGCGATGGCCTGACCTGGGGTGACGAGGTGTGGGTGCACTGGCGCGACAACGACGGCGTGGTGCTGACCTCATGAGCGCCGCCGGCCTGAAGCGCTGGCTGCCGGGGCTGCGTGCCACGGTGATCGGCATTCCGTACCTGTGGCTGCTGCTGTTCTTCGCGGTGCCGTTCCTGATCGTGCTGATGATCAGTTTCTCGCACAGCCGGGTCGGCTCGCCCCCGTACACCTGGCTGCTGCAGTACGTCGATGGCGGGCTCTCGCTCAAGCTCAACCTCGAGAACTACCTGGCGCTGTTCCGCGATTCGATCTATGCGCAGGCGTTCCTGAGCTCGATCAAGATCGCCGCGATCTCGACCTTCCTCACCCTGCTGATCGGCTATCCGATGGCCTATGCCATCGCCCGCCTGTCGCCGGCCGCGCGCAACGTGGCGATGATGCTGGTGGTGCTGCCGTCCTGGACCTCGTTCCTGATCCGCGTCTATGCATGGAAAGCGATCCTGGACCGCAACGGCCTGCTCGACCAGTTCCTGCAGTACACCGGCCTGCAGTCGCTGATGACCTCGATGGGCCTGCCGAAACTGCAGCTGATCGACACCCCGACCGCGGCCTACATCGGCATCGTGTACTGCTATCTGCCGTTCATGGTGCTGCCGCTGTACGCCAACCTGGTCAAGCATGACCACCGWCTGCTGGAAGCAGCCTACGACCTCGGCGCCAAGCCGTGGCAGGCRTTCCTGCGCATCACCCTGCCGCTGTCGAAGGCGGGCATCATCGCCGGCTGCATGCTGGTGATGATCCCGGCGATCGGCGAATTCGTGATCCCGGAAATGCTGGGTGGCTCGGAAACCCTGATGGTCGGTCGCCAGCTGTGGAACGAGTTCTTCAACAACCGCAACTGGCCCGGTGCCTCGGCAATGGCGGCGGCGATGATCCTGTTGCTGCTGGTGCCGATCCTGCTGTTCAACCGRKYCCAGCRGCGKKWGCTGGAAGGGAAGCWGGCATGAGCCCGCGTTCTGCCAAGGGCCTGGGCCTGGGCGTGCTGCTGCTCGGCTTCGCTTTCCTGTACCTGCCGATCCTGCTGTTGATGTTCTATTCGTTCAACAGCTCGCGGTTGGCCATGGTCTGGGCCGGGTTCTCCACCCGTGCCTACAGCGACCTGTTTGCCGACCGCGCGCTGATGGATGCGATGTGGACCAGCCTGGTGGTCGCGTTCTGGACCGCCTGTACCGCCACCGTGCTCGGCACGCTGGCGGCGATGGTGATGACCCGCTTCAAGCGTTTCCGCGGCAAGCCGTTCTTCGGTGCGCTGGTGACCGCGCCGCTGGTGATGCCGGACGTGATCCTCGGCTTCTCGCTGATGGCGCTGCTGGCCTCGATGGGCGCGATACCGGGCTTCCCGGCGCGCGGCCTGGCCACCATCTGGATCGCCCACGTCACCTTCACCCTGTGCTTCGTCACCGTGGTGGTGTCCTCGCGCCTGCAGGAGATGGACCTGTCGCTGGAAGAAGCGGCGATGGATCTCGGCGCGAGCCGGCTGACCGTGTTCACCCGCATCACTCTGCCGATCATCGCCCCGGCGCTGGTGGCCGGTTGGCTGCTGGCGTTCACCCTGTCGCTGGATGACGTGGTGGTGGCCAGCTTCGTTGCCACGCCGGGCTCGACCACGCTGCCGATGAAGGTGTTCGCCTCGGTACGCATGGGCATCAGCCCGAAGATCAATGCGCTCGCCACGCTGCTGGTGTCGGCAGTGTCCATCGCTGCGGTGATCGGCTGGTACATCAATGCGCGTGCGGAGAAGCGACGCCAGCGCGACCTGCAGCTGGCCCGCCAGGACAACGGCTGAGCCGGCAACATCCGGCTCACGGCGGCCGGCGCACAATGGGGGTCTACCTGATGGAGACCCCCCATGACCGTCGAGATCATCAACCCGGCCACCGGCCAGGTGACCTACCGCCATGAGCTGATGGATGCCGCTGCCATCGAGCAGCGCCTGCAGGCCGCAGCCGAGGCGTTCCCACGCTGGGCCGAGCGCTCGCTGCAGGATCGCGGGGCGATCCTCAAGCAGATTGCCGGCCAGCTGCGCTCGCGCCGCGATGACCTGCAGCAGGCCATGACCAGCGAGATGGGCAAGCTGAAGGCCGAGGCCCTGGCCGAAGTGGAAAAGTGCGCGACCACCTGTGAGTTCTATGCCGACCATGCCGCCGACTATCTGAAGCCGCAGCTGATCGACACCGAGGCCCAGCGCAGCTACGTGCGCTATGAACCGATCGGCTGCGTGTTCGCGGTGATGCCGTGGAATTTCCCGATCTGGCAGGTGTTCCGCTTCCTGGCCCCGGCGTTCATGGCCGGCAACGTGGCGCTGCTCAAGCACGCCAGCAACGTGCCGCAGTGCGCCGACCTGATCCTGGCGGTGTGCCGCGATGGTGGCCTGCCGGACGGTGTGTTCGACGTGCTGCACATCGACAACGACCAGGCTGCCGACGTACTGCGCGATGCACGGGTGAAGGCAGTCACCCTGACCGGCAGCGAGCGGGCAGGGCGCTCCATCGCGTCCAATGCTGGCAGCCAGTTGAAGAAGTCGGTGATGGAGCTGGGCGGCAGCGACGCCTTCGTGGTGCTCGATGATGCCGACCTGGACAAGGCGGTTGCCGCCGCGGTGAAGTCGCGCTTCGACAACAGTGGCCAGACCTGCATTGCCGCCAAGCGCTTCATCGTGGTTGAAGCGGTGGCCGATGAATTCACCCGGCGCTTCGTCGAAGCCGCAGGCGAGCGTCAGTACGGCGACCCGAACGAGCGCGGCACCACGCTGGCGCCGATGGCCCGTGCCGATCTGCGCGACGAACTGCACAAGCAGGTGCAGGCCAGCGTCGCCAAAGGCGCGCGGGTGCTGATCGGCGGCGAACCGATCGCCGGTTCGCATGCGGGCTACCCGGCCAGCGTGCTCGACCAGGTGGGGCCGGGCATGCCCGCCTATGACGAAGAACTGTTCGGGCCGGTCGCTGCGGTCATCCGGGTCAAGGATGAATCCGAAGCGCTGCGCGTGGCCAATGACACCCGCTTCGGCCTCGGCGGCAGCGTGTGGACGCGTGACCCGGTGCGTGGCGAGTCCTTCGCCCAGCGCATGGAATGCGGCGCGGCCTTCGTCAACGCCATCGTCAAGAGCGATGCGCGGTTGCCGTTCGGCGGCAGCAAGGAGTCAGGTTTCGGCCGTGAACTGGCCGACCACGGCATCCATGAGTTCATGAACATCAAGACCATCTACGTGGCTTGATGATCACCCAATGCGCCACGACAGGTACGCCAGGTGTCGACCGTCGTGGCCTACCGGTTCGGTGGGTATCGACCGTTGGTCGATCGTCCTACAGCCACTTCACCCGCTTGAACAGCCGGTACAGGCCAATGCAGATGCCACCGACAGTGACAATCATCAGCGGGTAGGCCCACGGCTGGTTCAATTCCGGCATGTGGCTGAAATTCATGCCATACCAGCTGGTGATCAGCGTCGGTGCGGCCAGCAGCGCGGCCCATGCACCCAGCCGCTTCACCGTCTCCCCCTGGGCCAGCGTCACCAGTGACAGGTTCACGCTCAGGGCCGTGCCCAGCATCTCGCGCAGCGTATCGATGACATCGCTGATGCGCACCGCGTGGTCGTGCACGTCGCGGATATACAGCTTCACTTCGTCCGGGAACAGCTCGCCCTGGTAGCGGCGCAGCTGTGCCAGTACATCCTGCAGAGGCGCCACCGCCATCCGCATCTTGTTCAACTCGCGCTTGAGCTCATACAGGCGCACCACCGTGCTGCGCTTGTAGCTGTCGGCGAAGATGTCCTTCTCCAGCAGTTCCAGGGTGTCGCGGAAGCGGTTGGTGATGGGCAGGTAATTGTCGACCACGAAGTCGGCCACGGCGTACAGGCAGTACGAGGGGCCCATTTTCAGCAGCTGTGGTTCGCGCTCCACGCGCGCGCGCACCGGTGCGTACGAGAGCGAGGCGCCATGGCGAACGGTCACCAGGAACCGTGGGCCGAGGAAGGCGTGGGTCTCGCCGTACTGGATGCGCTCGTCAACCATCTGCGCGGTGGTCACCACCACGAACAACGAGTTGCCGTAGGCCTCCACCTTGGGGCGCTGGTGCGCGTTGCGCGCATCTTCGACGGCCAGGTCGTGCAGGCAGAATTCTTCCTGCAGCTTCAGCAGTACATCTTCGTTCGGATCGTACAGGCCGACCCAGACGAAACCATTGTTGCTGGCGATGACATCGCTGATCGCATCCRGGCTGATGTCGTGGCGTTTGCCGTCGTCATCGTAGTGGACGCAGTTGATGACGCAGGTGGGATTGGCTGCGGCGGAGGCGGCAGCAGGGGCGGGCAGTGGGGCGGGCAATGACATGCCCGCCATCGTGCGTCAGTGCTGCGTTTCCGACAAGTGAGGACGGCGCCCCAGCGCCCAGGCCAGCGCCGCGTGGACCGGCAGCAGCAGCACGATCCACTGCACGTTGTACTGCGCCTGCAGGCTCAGCCAGTGCAGCACCAGGGCAGCCACGGCCTGCACCGCCACCAGCCACAGCACGATCCTGAACATGCGGCCGGGCACGCGCCGCCGCAGCAGGCTGATCGCCCCCGGCAACAGCAGCACGCACAGCGGCGACAGCAGCAGCAGGTTGCGGTTGGCCCAGGCAGCGTAGTGCGTGCTGAAGCCCCACAGGAACACCAGCAGGCCACCGGCGATGGTGCACAGCAGCCACAGCGGCAAGGCCAGGCCGGCCAGCAGGCGCGTACGCCTGCGTAGCGCCAGCACGCCGACCGCAATCACCAGGCCACACAGCAGCCACGGCCACCAGTGGCGCGCGAATTCCTTCGGTTCGGGATCGATGCGGTGCGGCAGCAGTTCCTGCTCGGACTGCACCAGCGGGCGGCCGTCGCTGTTGCGGGCCTGCCGCAGGGCATCGGCCAGGCGCATCGGCACGAAGGCTTCCTGCCAGCGCGACAGCGGTTGGTCGGCAAACGGACCCAGGCCGATATCGAAGCCCAGCCACATCCACGGGGCCGGGGACGCCAGGCGTACCGACTCGCTGCGATAGGTGTTGCCACGCGAACGGCCCGACAGCTGTGAATGCAGGCCGCCGCCCAGTGCCTTGTCCAGCGTGTCGCGCACCATCGTCGCGCAGTTGGCGGTGTAGTAATCGTAGTGGTAGCGCGCATTTTCCGGCTTGGCCCGTTCGGCCAGGTCGGCGGCCAGCGAGCGTGCCTGGTCAGGGGTGATATCCAGCCACTGCACGCTGGCACCGCGGCCGGTCTCGTCGTAGTACGACAGGTCCTGCTGCAGTGGCAGCGCCACCAGGTAATACATCATGTCGCCACGCACGAAGCGGCCGATGAAATCCTGTTCGGACGGATCGAAGTAGCCGAAGTTGTACGAGATCGCCTCGCCGCTCACCGGGTCCAGCACGACGATGGCATCGTGGCCGAAGCGCTCGAAGAACACGGTGCCGGGCTGCATGGTGACCACACCAACGCGCGGGGCAGGGGCATCACTGGCCGTCGAAACGACCGGCGCCGCCGCCTGCGCGAACGCGGTCAGTGGCAGGGTCGTGGCCAGCACGCAAAGTGCCAGCCACACCGTCAGGATCAGGCCACGGTGCTTCAAGCGTCGTCCTGCGCGTCCGGTGCCAGCACCGTTACATGGAAGGCCTGGACCCGGCGCGCATCGGCGCGGGCTACGCGGAACATGAAGCGGTCCAGCGCCAGTTCGTCACCGACTTCCGGCAGATGGCCCACCGCTTCGGTTACCAGGCCACCGATGGTGTCGTAGTCCTCATCGGAGAAGGTGGCACCGAAGCGCTCGTTGAAATCGCCGATCGGCGTGAGCGCATCCACCACGTACTGGCCATCGGCCTGGATGGCGATCTGCGCCGAGAAGTCCTCGGCCTCGTCGTGTTCGTCGTCGATCTCGCCGACGATCTGCTCCAGCACGTCCTCGATGGTGACCAGGCCGGCGACACCGCCGTACTCGTCCACCACGATCGCCATGTGGTTGCGCGACAGGCGGAATTCCTTCAGCAGCACGTTGAGCTTCTTCGCTTCCGGAATCAGCACCGCCGGGCGCAGCAGCTCACGCACGTTGCCCGGACCGTTGTCGGCAACCACGCCGCGCAGCAGGTCCTTGGCCAGCAACACGCCAAGGATGTCGTCCTTGTTCTCGCCATGCACCGGAAAGCGCGAATGGCCGGACTCGACGACCTGCTTCATCAACTCCAGGAAGGGCGCCTCGACCGGCAGCGAGACCATCTGCGAACGCGAGATCATCACGTCGCCCACGGTCAGCTCGGCCACCGAAATGGCACCTTCCATCATCTTCAGGGTATCTGCGGCGATCAACCCTTCTTCCTGCGCGGTGTGCAGGACAGCGACCAGCTCGTCGCGGGTGTGGGGTTCGCCGGAAAAAGCAGACGTCAGGCGTTCRAGCCAGCCGCGCTTCTTTTCGCTGTGCTCCACGAAGGAGCTACTACTGTCGTCTTCTGACATCTCTGGAAAAAAGGCACCCGGCAGGCCGGGCGATGACCCAAGTCTAGCAGGATGTGGGGGCCTGTCAGTGACCGTCGGCCGCCGGGGCGGTGGCGGCCGGGCCCTCGTCCTCGGCCGGCAGGTCCAGGCTGTAGGTGCAGCCGGCCAGAGTCCTGCCGGGGTGGCTGGCGACGGTGGATACGCTGAGGATGATCGACTCGATCTGCGCCTCCCCGGTCTTCGGGTCCGTCACATCGCGGCTGACCAGCTCGCGCCCGGCCATGAACTTGCCGTCCTGGTCGTAGCCGATCTCCAGGGCCAGCTGCTTGGCCAGCGGCCGCGGATCGGCCTGGTCGAGCACGGCCATGATGCTGGCGCCGGCCACGGCCACACGCTCGGTCTGCTGGCCGAACACGGTGATCGGGCTGGCCAGGCGGTACTCGCTCATGAACTGGTTGCCCTGCGGCAGCGGCTGCAGGCCATGCGCCACGGCCTTCAGCGGATCGGCCAGCAGCGGTGCCAGCGCGGCGTGCTCGGCCACGCCCTGGCGGCATTCGATCAGCGCAGGGAGGTCCAGTGGCGCGGCGGAAGCGGTGGAGGCAACGAGTAGCAGGGGCAGGGCAGTACGCAGCAGCACAGGCGAGGTTCCGTGGTAGAGCCGAGCCCATGCTCGGCTGCATTCTGGTCGGTTCTGCGGGGCGCATGGCCCACTGCGCCCGAGCATGGGCTCGGTCACGCAGGGGCTGGCCCGGTTTCAGCGCTCGCCCGCGTACGGGTCGTCGATGCCGAGCTCGGCCAGGATCTCGCGCTCCAGCTGTTCCATCGCCTCGGCTTCCTTGTCGTCCTCGTGGTCCCAGCCGAGCAGGTGCAGCACGCCGTGCACGGTCAGGTGCGCGTAGTGGGCGTTGAGCACTTTGCCCTGCTCCCCGGCTTCACGCGCCACCACCGGTGCGCAGATCACCAGGTCGCCCAGCAGCGGGAACTTGACGCCCTTGGGCAGGCCCTCCGGCACGTCGGCCGGGAAGCTCAGCACGTTGGTGGCGTAGTCCTTGCCCCGGTAGTGCCGGTTCAACGACTGCCCTTCCTTGCTGTCGACCACGCGGATGGCCAGGTCGGCCTCGCGGATGCGGCCCTTCAGCGCAGCCGCCACCCATTTGCGGAAGCTGACGGCCGAGGGCAGCCCGGCACGGGGCAGGGCGTAGTTGACGGCTACATCGAGGCGGACGGGACCCTTGGTCATGGCAACACCGGCATTTCAGATCGAACAGGAGGTCACAGTATCGCGCGTGTCGCCGTTCACTGCGACTTCCAGTCGCCGGCTTCGTAGGCGATTTCGATCACCGACGCCTTGGCCGCACGCGCCTGGATATCGGCATTGCCGGTCGATGCGTGGCAGTTGTAGCCGTTCTGCAGGGTCACCTGTCTGGCCAACTGGATTGCCCCCTGCTCCGGCGCTGCATCGGGATCCACATACAGGGTAGTGTTGGCACAGCCGCCTACGTTGGCCACTTCCAGTGCCGGAATCAGCCTGCGCGTGGCGCGATCAGCGAGGACATCGAATGCCTCGCGTGGGAGGACGGACTGGTTGGCCGAGATGCGCAGCTTGAAGAAATGCAGCTGTTTATAGAACAGATAGYCATTGGAATGCAGCGGCTGGTTGCTGGACACCTGCAGCAGGCCCAGGCGCAGCTTCTCGCCTCGGACCTGCTCTGCCTTGGCAATGGCCTGGATCACCGCCGCGTCGATGCCATTGGCACCTTTCGCAGGAACTGCTTCGGCCGACAGCGGGAAGGGCTCCTGTCCCAGCTCCTGCAGGTCCGCGTAGATGCCGGACGCAACCGCCTGCCTGAGGTCCGCCTGCAAGGCCTGCATGCCGCGGTCCACGGCAACCTGCGGGTCCAACCGGCCCGCCGGATACACGAAAACACTGATCGCCGCCTCCGGGTTCAGGCGGCTGCGGTAACTGAATCCGGCCCCCGCCAATCTGTCGTCCGGGTTGTAACTGCTGCGCACCAGCGTGAAATCCTCCACCTGGTAGGGAGCAATCACATAACTGGATTCAACGTACGCCCGCGCTTCGGCGGCGGGCGGGGGAGAGGCGAGTGCAGGGACCGGCCCGAGGGCCAGCAGGCACAACGACAGCAGCAGACCCGGGCGAACCATGACACGTCCTTATGTGCACAGGAGCCCGGAGTGTAGTGTCATTCCGCTCCAGGTTGAATCTGGTGCAGGTCGCGGCGGTCGTAGGCACTGACGATGCGCGCCACCAGCGGGTGGCGGACCACGTCGCGGGCTTCGAAGAAGGTGAAGCTGACGCCCTCCACGTCGCGCAGCACGTCGATCGCATCGCGCAGGCCGGACTTCACATGCTTGGGCAGGTCGGTCTGGGTCAGGTCGCCGGTGACCACGGCGGTGGAACCGAAGCCCAGACGGGTCAGGAACATCTTCATCTGTTCGATGGTGGTGTTCTGCGCTTCGTCCAGGATCACGAACGCRTCGTTGAGCGTGCGSCCGCGCATRTAGGCCAGCGGCGCGATCTCGATGACGTTCTTYTCCAGCAGCTTGRSSACCTTYTCCACGCCSAGCATTTCRTACAGSGCGTCGTACAGYGGGCGCAGGTACGGGTCGACCTTCTGGCTGAGGTCGCCGGGCAGGAAGCCCAGCTTCTCGCCGGCCTCGACCGCCGGACGCACCAGGATCAGGCGCTGCACGCGCGATTCGTTCAGTGCTTCCACCGCGCTTGCCACGGCCAGGAAGGTCTTGCCGGTACCGGCCGGGCCGATGCCGAAGTTGATGTCGTGGCTGACGATCTGGTGCAGGTAGCGGCTCTGGTTGGAACCCCGGCCGCGCACGGTTCCGCGCTTGACCTTGATCGCCACGTCCTGTGCTTCGTAGGAGCGGTCGGCGATCTGTTCGATGTTGGCCGCGTTCAGCCGCAAGTGAATGGCGTGGTTGTCGAAGGTGGTCTCTGCGGCTTCTTCGTACAACGCCTCGATCAGTTTCTGCGCCTCGGCGCTGGCCTCGGCCGGGCCGCTGATGCGGAACACGAAGCCGCGGTTGGCGATTTCCACGCCAAGCTTCAGTTCGATCTGGCGAAGGTGGCCGTCGAACGGGCCGCACAGGTTGGCCAGCTGCGCGTTGTCTTCCGGCGACAGGGTGAAGTCTCGATGCTCGATGCTTTTCATTGCTTGGGGTGGGGCGGGGTCGCCGTCCACCGCGATGGAGTCAGGGACGACAAGGGTAACGCGCAAGCCGGCATGACGACAGTTCTCCACACCGGGTGTGGACCGGCGCCGAAGAAACCTGTGGATAGACCTTCGCAGTGCTTGTGCCACAAGGAAGATGATGCGGTGGTGAAAATTGTGCCAGTGCCTGCAGGGTTTTCCACATGCGGTGTGGACGGTGTTGCCACGAACCTGTGGATAGGTGGCAGCGAGCCTTGCGGCAGTGGCGTTGGGAGCGGCTGATCAATTATTGGCCAGCGCTGATCTGGATCATTGCGGGTGCACAGGGAGCATGGCACCGTGGCGCCATCGCAGGAGGTGGCGCATGGCCGTGGGCACGTGGGTGCGCAGGATGGGGTTGCTGGGCAGCTGCCTGCTGGCGGGGTGCGGCGAAGCACCACCAGCAGCACTGGGTACGCTTGAATGGGACCGGATCAGCGTGCCCGCACCGGCGGCTGAAGTGATCAGTACCGTTGACGTGCGCGAGGGGCAGGCGGTCAAGGCGGGCGCGCTGCTGATGCGCCTGGACCCTGTCCGTGGCGCAGCCCAGCTCGACGCCGCACAGGCCGAAACGGCACGCGCGCAGGCACAGCTCGAGGAACTGCAGGTGGGCCCGCGTCCGGAGCAGATCGCCCAGGCGCAGGCACAGCTCACCGCGCTGCGCGCGCAGGCGGCGGAAGCCACCGCTTACTACCGCCGGGTGCAACCGTTGGCCCGTCAGCGGTTGGTGGCTGCCGCTGATCTGGACCGGGCCCGCGCGGCCGCCGACAACGCCGTGGCCAGCGTGCGTGCTGCCGAACAGGCATGGCTGCAGCTGCAGCGCGGCAACCGTCGTGAGGACATCGCCCAGGGCCAGGCCGCCTCCAGGGCGACACAGGCACAGGAGGTCGTGCAGGCCGTCAACCTGCAGAAGCTGCAGCTGCGCGCGCCGCGCGATGGCGTGGTCGATGCGTTGCCCTACAGGCAAGGCGACCAGGCACCGATCGGTGCACCGTTGGTGGTGATGCTGGTGGGCGAACGGCCGTATGCGCGCGTGTACCTGCCGCAGCCGTTGCGCCTGCAGGTGAAGGTCGGGCAGGCCGCGCTGGTGCAGCTGGACGGCGCGAATACCGTATTGAAAGGGCATGTGCGGTCGATCCGCAGCGAACCTTCCTTTACCCCCTATTACGCGTTGACTGGTGATGACGTCTCGCGGCTGAGCTACCTGGCCGAGATCGAGATCGACGACAGTGCCGACATGCAGGCGCTGCCCGCCGGGCTGCCGGTGCAGGTGCGCTTCTGAACCCGGTCGATGACATCGCCGTGCGTGCGCGGGGCCTGAGCCGCCGTTTCGGCGACCTGCTGGCGGTGGACAACGTCGATCTGCAGGTGCCGCGTGGGCAGGTATACGGTTTCCTCGGCCCGAACGGCTCGGGCAAATCGACCACCATCCGCATGCTGTGCGGGCTGCTTGAGCCGAGCGCGGGCGAGATCGACGTGCTGGGCCTGGCGATCCCGGCGCAGGCCGAGGCGTTGCGCCGCCGCATCGGCTACATGACCCAGCGTTTTTCGTTGTACGAAGACCTGTCGGTGCGGGAGAACCTGGAATTCCTTGCCGCCATCCAGGATCTGCCACGCGCGCAGGCGCGGCAACGGGTCGATGCGCTGCTGCTGGAGTATCGCCTGCAGGACCGCCAGGTGCAGTTGGCCGGCACCCTCAGTGGTGGGCAGAAGCAGCGGCTGGCGCTGGCCGGTGCGGTGATCCATGCGCCGGAACTGCTGTTCCTGGATGAGCCGACCAGTGCGGTCGATCCCGAGTCGCGTCGCGATTTCTGGGAGGCGCTGTTCGAACTCGCCGATGCCGGCACCACGGTGCTGGTGTCCACCCATTACATGGACGAGGCCGAACGCTGCCACCGGCTGGCGATCCTTGATCGCGGTGCCCTGGTAGCCGATGGCACGCCGGCCGAACTGTGCGCGCAGCTGCAGGGTCGCACCCTGGCCGTCACCACTGCGCAGCCCCGGCAGGCCAGCCGCGCGCTGGCGGCGCTGCCGGGCGTGCTCAGCGTGGCGCAGATCGGCACCGAGCTGCGTATGCTGTGCAGTGAGGGCGCGGCCGATACCGCCGTGCTGGCGCAGGCCCTTGCCACCGCCGATCCGCAGGCCAGCATCGAACCGGTGGCGCCCAACCTGGAAGACGTCTTCGTTTCCGCTACCCGTGGCCGCGGCCGGGAGCCGGCGGCATGAGCCTGCGACGGCTGTGGGCGATCATGCTCAAGGAGCTGCGCCAGCTGCGCCGCGACCGGATCACCCTGGCGATGATCATCGGCATCCCGGTGATGCAGCTGCTGCTGTTCGGCTATGCGATCAACCTCAACCTGCGGCACCTGGATGCAGGCATCGCCGACCAGGTCAACAGTGCGGCTTCTCGCGCGCTGGTGCAGGACATGGTTGCCACCGGTGTGATCGCCCCGCGCGCACAGGCCTATACGCCCGACCAGCTGATGGAGGCGTTGCGACGGGGCCGGATCAGCGTGGGCATCGTGATTCCCGCCGATTTCGAACGACGCCGCTACGAAGGCCGCGAGGCGGTGCAGGTGCTGGTCGACGGCAGCGACACGGTGGTGCAGAGTGCGGCGATCCAGTTGGCGCAGGTACCGCTGGACACGCGCCCGACCAGCAACACGCGGCCGCTGCGCGAGGGCAGTATTGCCAGCGGGCCGGTAAGCGTCATCAGCTTCTACAATCCGCAACGACGGTCAGCGGTGAACATCGTGCCCGGCCTGATCGGGGTGATCCTGACCATGACCCTGGTGATGTTCACTGCAGTGGCGGTGGTACGCGAGCGCGAACGCGGCAACATGGAGCTGCTGATCGCCACGCCGGTATCGCGCAGCGAACTGATGGTCGGCAAGGTATTGCCATACGCAGCGATCGGTCTGCTGCAGACCACCCTGGTGCTGCTGCTGGGCACGTGGTTGTTCGAGGTCCCGATCCGCGGCAGCCTGCTGGATGTCTATCTGGCCGCCGTGCTGCTGGTGCTGGCCAACCTGGCGCTGGGCCTGTTGATTTCAACCCGGGCGCGTTCGCAGTTCCAGGCCATGCAGATGACCCTGTTCCTGTTTCTGCCCTCCATCCTGTTGTCGGGCTTCATGTTCCCGTTCGCCGGCATGCCCCGGCCGGTGCAGTGGCTGGCTGAAGTATTGCCGCTGACCCATTTCCTGCGCCTGGTACGCGGCATCATGCTGCGCGGGGCTTCGCTGTGGGAGCTGTGGCCGGACGCGCTGGCACTGCTGGTGTTCATCGTGGCGATGATGACCCTGGCCATCCTGCGCTTCCGCAAACGCCTGGATTGAAGCACGCCGACCAACGGTCGGCATCCACCCCGGGAGGTGCCGACCGCTGGCCGGCATCAATTGCGGTGGGTGCCGACCGTTGGTCGGCACACCTCAATCCCTCGGTGGGTGCCGACCGCTGGCCGGCATCAATTCCGGTGGGTGCCGACCGTTGGTCGGCACACCTTATTCCGTCACCACGCGCCCGCGCAGTGAGTTGGTCATCGCTTCGGTGATCACCACGTCCACGAACTGGCCGATCAGGCGCGGGTGCGCCGGGAAGTTCACCGAACGCATGTTCTCGGTCTTGCCGGTCAGCTCGTTGGGGTTCTTGCGCGAAGGGCCTTCCACCAGCACGGTCTGTACGCTGCCGACCATCTTTTCGGAGATCTGCGCGGCATGCGCGTTGATCCGTTCCTGCAGCCGCGACAGGCGCGCATGCTTTTCCGCGTCGCTGATCGTGTCTTCCAGGTCTGCAGCCGGCGTGCCCGGGCGACGCGAATAGATGAAGGAGAAGCTGTGGTCGAAGCCGATATCCTCGATCAGCTTCATGGTCTTCTCGAAATCAGCATCGGTCTCGCCGGGAAAACCGACGATGAAGTCCGAACTGATCGAGATATCGGGGCGCACCGCACGCAGCTTGCGGATCTTCGACTTGAATTCCAGCGAGGTGTAACCGCGCTTCATCGCCGACAGCACGCGGTCGCTGCCTGCCTGCACCGGCAGGTGCAGGAAGTTGGCCAGCTGCGGCACGTCGCGGAACGCGTCGATCAACGAATCGCTGAACTCCAGTGGATGCGAGGTGGTGAAGCGGATGCGACCGATGCCGTCGATCTCGGCGATGGTGCGGATCAGCAGGCCGAGGTCGGCGAGCTCGCCGTCACCATAGGGGCCACGGTAGGCGTTGACGTTCTGGCCGAGCAGGTTGATCTCGCGCACGCCCTGTGCCGCAAGCTGTGCCACTTCCACCACCACGTCTTCGAACGGGCGGCTGACTTCGGTACCACGCGTGTAGGGCACCACGCAGAACGAACAGTACTTGGAGCAGCCTTCCATGATCGACACGAACGCCGATGCGCCATCGGCACGCGGTTCGGGCATGCGATCGAACTTCTCGATTTCCGGGAAGCTGATGTCCACCTGCGGGCGCTGCTGCTCGCGACGGGCGCGGATCAGTTCCGGCAGGCGGTGCAGCGTCTGCGGGCCGAACACCAGGTCGACGAACGGCGCACGCTTGATGATCGCCTCGCCTTCCTGCGACGCCACGCAACCGCCTACGCCGATGATGACCTCGCGGCCCTGGTTCTTCAGGCTCTTCCAGATGCCCAGCTGGCTGAACACCTTCTCCTGCGCCTTTTCGCGGATCGAGCAGGTGTTGACCAGGATGACGTCGGCGTCTTCCGGGCGATCGGTCAGTTCCAGACCATCGCTGGCGGCGAGCACGTCGGCCATCTTGGCCGAGTCGTACTCGTTCATCTGGCAACCGTGGGTCTTGATGTACAGCTTGCCCTTCACCTGGTCGGGCTTGCGCGGACCAGAGGGCAGGGCAACGAGCGGAGTGCCGCCCTGGGCGGCGGGCGGAAAGACGTCTGGCGTCCCGGTCATGGCGCTTAATCCATTCGGGTGGCGGGAAAGGGGGCGATTCTACCCGCATCCCAGGGCGTGCGCCCGGCGCAACGCCAGCGGCGCCGCACTGGGCGCTCGCGGGGCATGGCCCCGCGCTGCCTGCATCCCGTCCCGTTCGGTAGCGCCGGGCCGGGTGCCCTCACGCCGCGATCAGCTCCGCATCGATCTGCCGCGAACGATCAAACGCGGTCATCGCGCTCATTCGATCGATGTAGGCGGCCGTCGCCGGTGCTGGCTGCACCAGGCCGAACGCACTGGTCCATGCCAGCGCATTGCCCCACAGCACGTCGGCCGCACTCATCACCTCGCCCAGCAGGTACGGTCCCTGCGTGAGCTGCGCTTCGATCACCTGCAGCACCGTATCGGCATCGTTATAGGGCGACATCGCATGCGGCGGCGGATCGCGGCGCATCGCCCGGTCGATCATCGCCGGCTCGAAACAGGCGCCATAGAAGGCCATCCAGCGCAGGTAAGGGCCGCGCAGGGTGTCGCCGATCGGCGGTGCCAGCCCGGCTTCCGGGTACAGGTCGGCCAGGTACAGGTAGATCGCCACCTGCTCGGTCACCAGGGCGCCGTTGTGGACGATGGCCGGCACCTTGCCCATCGGGTTGATAGCCAGATAGGCCGGGGCCAGGTTGGCACCGGCCTTCAGGTCCAGCACCTGCATGCGGTAGTCGGCGCCCAGCGCTTCGAGCAGGGCGACAGCGCCGCTCGAGCGTGAACGGGCGGCGTGGTAGAGGGTGATCTGGCGTGACGTCATGGCATTGCTCCCTGCAGGTGGTGGTGAAGTGGGGCCCATGCTGGGGCACAATTGCGGACGACTTCTGTCCGCGATCCGTCATGCGCCATACCGCCCATCGCCTGCTTCGCCTGATTTCCCTGCTGCAGGCCCGCCGTCACTGGTCCGGCGCCGAGCTGGCCGAGCGCATGGGCGTGGACCGGCGCAGCATCCGTCGCGATGTCGAGCGCCTGCGTGAGCTGGGGTATCCGGTACAGGCCTCGGCCGGTGTAGGTGGCGGCTACCGGCTGGGCGCCGGTGCGCCGGTGCTGCCGATGCTGCTGGATGAGGAGGAGGCCACCACACTGGCGATTGCCCTGCGCGCGGCGTCGGCCACGGTGTCCGGCATCGACGACACCGCACGCGGCCTGCTGTCCAAGCTCGACCCGCTGGTGCCCGCGCGTCGCCGCCAGCAGGCCGGCGAAGTACATGCCGCCACCGCAACCCTGTCCGACCTGCCGTCCACCGACGCGCGCCTGCTCGGGCGACTGGCCCAGCATTGCCGGCAGGCCGCGCGGCTGGCCTTCGAATACCGCAGCGCGCAGGACGCGGTGACGCAACGCGAAGTCGAGGCCCAGCACCTGGTCAACTACGGACGGCGCTGGTATCTGCTGGCCTGGGACCTGGGGCGGCAGGACTGGCGCACGCTGCGCGTGGACCGGATGGGCGCAGTGCGTTCGCTGCCAGAGCCTGGCCTGCATCGGCGCACTCCGGCGCCACCGGATGTGATGGTGCGGCAGGCGGTCAGCCAGGCGCCGTTCGCGCTGCAGGCCGTCCTGCGCCTGGCCGGCAGCGAAGCGGAGCTGACCGGGCGCATTCCGCCCTGGTGCGGTGTGCTGGAGGCCGACGGGCCAGAACACTGCCTGTTGCGGATGGGCGCGGAGAGCCGCGGCATGATGCTGGCGCAGATCCTCAGCCTGGATCGCCTGCCGGTGGCGGTGTGGACCACGCCGGCCGAGCTGCGCGAGGAGCTGGCCCAGCGCCTGGCCGGGCTTGGCCAGGTCCTGGCCGTGCCCGCCGTCACGGTCTGAGCCGGCGCCCTTGGCAAGCCGCAGCGAAGCTGGGACACTCGCGGCCATGAAGGGGAGACTGGGGATAACGGCGATCATCATCGCTGCGCTGACCGCTGCGCCGGCCAGCGCCGGTACCCTGTACAAGTGCCTCGGCGCCGACGGTGTCACCAGCTATGTCAGCAAGCGGGTGGCCGGTGCCCAATGCAGCACCATCAGCTACACCCGCAGCGCGGGCAGGGCAGCGCGCGCTCCCGTTGCCACGCCGGCGCCGGCGCTGCTACCAGCACCTGCGGCACCTGCTGCAGTGGTGGCCAGCGCCGAGCGTAATCCGGTCGCGGTCGCCGCCGCTGCGGCCAGTCCCGCTGTCGCAGCGACCCCGRCACCCGCAACGACCTCTACGCCGGCCAGTCCACGCG
>NZ_JBFTOJ010000031.1:0-36639 GCF_056397905.1 Stenotrophomonas sp. 05L414_2 | reverse complement strand
GTGCTGAGCACCGCGTACGAGGCGAACAGCGAGCCGAACAGCACCAGGTCGGACATGAGGTATACCCACATGCCGAACACCTTCATGCCGCCCTGGTCGTGGGCGTGATCGTGCTCGTGATGGTCGTCGTGGACCAGCACATCGCTGTCCAGTTGCGGACGGGTCAACAGGTTCATGCGCCTGCCTCCTGCAGCTTGGCGTGGTTGGCCGCTTCGGTACGCGCCACCTCTTCGGAGCTGACGTAGTAATCCACGTCCTCGTTGTAGGAGCGCGCGATCAGGGTGGCGATCATCGCGATGAAGCTGGCACCGGCCATCCACCAGATGTGCCACACCAGGGCGAAGCACAGCACCAGGATCCAGACGTTGAGGATCAGCGGCACACCGGTGTTCTTCGGCATGTGGATCGGTGCGTACTTCTTCGGCGGCGGCGGCAGGCCGCGTTTCTTCGCTTCGTGGAAGGCGTCCAGCTCATCGGTCTTGGGCACCACGGCGAAGTTGTAGAACGGCGGCGGCGACGGCGTGGCCCATTCCAGCGTGCGTGCATTCCACGGGTCGCCGGTGAGGTCGAGGTTGCGCTTGCGGTCGCGCACGCTGACGTAGATCTGCACCAGCATCAGGATGATGCCCGCGAACACGAACAGCGCACCGATGAAGGCGGCGATCAGGTACGGCGTCCATGCCGGGTTGTCGTACTGGTTCATGCGCCGGGTCATGCCCATGAAGCCCAGCATGTACAGCGGCATGAAGGCCAGGTAGAAGCCGATCACCCAGCAGGCGAAGGACCACTTGCCCAGGCGCTCGTTGAGGGTGAAGCCGAACACCTTCGGGAACCAGTAGACGAAGYCGGCCAGGTAGCCGAACAGCGCACCGCCGATGATGGTGTTGTGGAAGTGCGCGACCAGGAACAGGCTGTTGTGCAGCAGGAAGTCCGCGCCCGGGATGGCCAGCAGCACGCCGGTCATGCCACCGATGGTGAAGGTGACCAGGAAGGCGATGGTCCACAGCATCGGCACGCTGAACTCCACGCGGCCGCCGTACATGGTGAACAGCCAGGTGAAGATTTTCACGCCGGTGGGGATGGCGATGATCATCGTCATGATGCCGAAGAAGGCATTGACGCTGGCACCGGAGCCCATGGTGAAGAAGTGGTGCAGCCAGACGATGAAGGACAGGATGCCGATCGCCAGGGTGGCGCCGACCATCGACTTGTAGCCGAACAGCTTCTTGCGCGAGAAGGTGGCGGTCACTTCAGAGAAGATGCCGAACGCCGGCAGCACCAGGATGTACACCTCCGGGTGGCCCCAGGCCCACACCAGGTTCACGTACATCATCGGGTTGCCACCCAACGTGTTGGTGTAGAAGTTGAAGTCCAGGTAGCGGTCCAGGGTGAGCGCACCCAGGGCTACGGTCAGGATCGGGAAGGCGGCGATGATGATCACGCTGGTGACCAGCACGGTCCAGGTGAACACCGGCATCTTCATCAGCGTCATGCCCGGCGCACGCATGCGCAGGATGGTGATGAACAGGTTGACGCCGGTCAGCAGGGTACCGATGCCGGAGGCCTGCAACGCCCAGATGTAGTAATCGACACCGACCCCGGGACTGAACTCGATGCCCGACAGCGGCGGATAGGCGACCCAGCCGGTCATCGCGAATTCGCCAACACCCAGCGAGATCATCATCAGCGCAGCGCCGACCACGAAGATCCAGAAGCTGAAGGCGTTGAGGAACGGGAACGCCATGTCGCGCGCGCCGATCTGCAGCGGCACGATGATGTTCATCAGGCCGACCACAAACGGGGTGGCCACGAAGAAGATCATGATCACGCCGTGCGCGGTGAAGATCTGGTCGTAGTGTTCCGGTGGCAGGAAGCCATCGCTGCCCGGCCCGGCGGCCGCCAGCTGTGCGCGCATCATCAGTGCATCGGCGAAGCCGCGCACCAGCATGACCAGCGCGACGACCACATACATGATGCCGATCTTCTTGTGGTCCACCGTGGTGAACCAGTCGCGCCAGAGCACGCCCCACAGCTTGAAATAGCTCACCGCGCCGAGCAGCGCGAGGCCGCCCAGCACCATGGCCGCCAACGTGACCACGACGATCGGCTCGTGCAGCGGCACGGCCTCCCACGTCAATTTACCCAACATGTTCGTTACTCCTGGGAAACCTGGGCACCGCCGGCAGCGCCCGCCGGGGTTGCAGCAGCGGTGTTCTCACCGACGCCGATGAACTGGTCGATGACCTTCTTGAACAGCAGCGGTTCGACGCTGGAGAAGTGCTGCACCGGCGCGTTCTTCGACGGTGCGGCCAGCGCCTTGAACTGCTCGAAGCTGAGCGCATCCGGCGCGCTGCGCACCTCGGCCACCCAGCGATCGAAGTCTTCGTTGCTGCTGGCGGTGGCGATGAACTTCATGTTCGAGAAGCCATGGCCGCTGTAGTTGCCGGACATGCCACGGAACTGGCCGGGTTCGTTGGCGATCAGGTGCAGCTGCGTGCGCATGCCGGCCATCGCGTAGATCTGTCCACCCAGCTGCGGGATGAAGAAGGTGTTCATCGTCGAGTTGGAGGTGATGTTGAACGCCAGCGCGCGGTTGGCCGGGAAGTTGAGCTGGTTGACGGTGGCGATGCCCAGGTCCGGGTACACGAACACCCACTTCCAGTCGGTGGCGATCACGTCCACGTGCAGCGGTTCGCCGGCCACGTCCAGCGGCTTGTACGGATCGAGCTCGTGGGTGGACTTCCACACGATCACCGCCAGCACCGCGATGATCAGCAACGGCACGCCCCAGACCACGACTTCCACCTTGGTGGAGTGCGACCAGTCCGGCGTGTACTTCGCCTTGGTATTGCCGGCGCGGAAGCGCCAGGCGAACACGAAGGTCAGCACGATGGCCGGCACGACGACGATCAGCATCAGGCCGATGCAGATCAGGATCAGGTCGCGCTGTGCGATCCCGACCATGCCCTTCGAATCCAGCAGCACCCAATCGCAGCCCGTCAGGGCAATGCAGGCCAGGGCGACCAGCGCCAGGCGGATGCGGTTCCAGCAGATATTCATTGGTGGTCAACCCTGTTGAAGATGCGCGCTTGACCGGCTCGCCTGCGCGCAGCGCCCGGGCGTGGAGCGGCTACACTGTGGGTACGAGGTCGCCTACAAACAGGCGAGCCACTCCAATCAAGCCCATACAAGATACAGCATTGTATGGACTTGTGCATCTGCACGTATGGAAAAATCCGACCGATGACGCCTCCTGCTGCCGGCCGCCGCCTGAAACACCCCAACCGGACCTGGGTCCGCCCCTTCCGTGAGGGCGCAGGACCGCTGTACCTGCAGATCGCCCAGCAGGTGCGCGAGGCGGTGGACGATGGCGTGCTGCGGCCGGGCGATCGCCTGCCGCCGCAGCGCGACCTGGCCCAGCAGGTGGGGGTGGACCTGACCACGGTCACCCGCGCCTTCGCCGAACTGCGCCAGGCCGGCCTGCTGGACGCGCAGGGCGCGGGCGGCACCTTCATTGCGATGTCCGCCGGCAACCGCAGCACCTCGGTCGACCTGAGCATGAACATCCCGCCGCTGCTGGGCAGCGCGCCGTTCGCACAGGGCATGGAGGCCGGGTTCCAGCACCTGGGCCAGCAGCTGGGCCAGGGCGAGCTGATGAGCTACCACGTCGGTGCCGGCAGCCGCGACGACCGCGCTGCGGCCGTGCAATGGCTGGCGCCGGTGCTCGGCCCGGTGGGCGCCGAGCGGGTGGTGATCTGCCCCGGCGCGCAGACTGCGCTGTGCGCACTGATCCTGGCCCGCACCCAGCCGGGCGAACTGATCGCCGCCGAGCAGTTGACCTACCCGGGCCTGCTGGCCGCTGCGCGCGTGCTGCAGCGGGGCGTGGTGCCGGTGGCGATGGACGCCGAGGGCATGCTGCCCGATGCCCTGGACGAAGCCTGCCAGCAGCGCCGGCCGCGCCTGCTGTACCTGGTGCCGACCATCCAGAACCCGACCACGGCGACGATGTCGGCGCAGCGCCGGCAGGCCCTGCTGGCGGTGGCACGGCGGCACGAACTGACCGTGGTCGAGGACGATCCCTACTGGCTGCTGGCCGGCGATGCCGCCCCGCCGCTGGCCGCGCTGGCCGACGGTGGCTGCCCGGTCTACTACATCTCCACCCTGTCCAAGTGCCTGGCCCCCGGCCTGCGCACGGCCTACCTGGTGGTGCCGGGCGGCGAGCCGATGGAGCCGGTGCTGGACGCCCTGCGTGCGATCGCGCTGATGCCCACCCAGTCGATGGTCGCCGTGGCCTCGCACTGGATCCGCACCGGCCAGGCGCAGGCGATGGTGCAACGCTTCCAGCAGGAACTGCGCGAGCGCCAGGCCATTGCTGCCCGCTACCTGCCCGCCCGCCGCCGGGCCCACCCGGCCGGCCTGCATGTGTGGCTGCCGTTGCCGCCGCGGCTGGACCAGTACCGGCTGATCCAGGCGGCACAGGAACAGGGCCTGGGCATTGCCAGCTCCGATGCCTTCAGCGTGGAGGAACCGCCACCGGGCAACGCCATTCGCCTGTCGCTGGGCGGTGCGGTGGACCAGGAGGCACTGGCCGGCGCGCTGGCCAAGCTGAACGAGATCCTGTCCGAGGCGCCCGACGCGCGGCATTCGGCGATCGTCTGAGCCATCCCGTGGGCCATGCCCATACAAGATGATATCTTGTATGCAATGTATGGACGGAGGATGTGCCGCAGATGGCCGCCGACAAACTGAAGTTCCACCTGGTGATGGCCGGCTGCGGCGGGTTCGTCGTGCTGATGCTGGCCGCCCTGGCCTGGGTCTGCCTGCAACCGCAGACCGTGGATGTGCAGGCCGCCGAGCGCCACGCCATTGAACAGTGCCTGCACCGCAGCGAGGACGCGGCGCGCAGCGAGATTCAACGCCGCGCCCAGGCCGACTCCTGCCGCGAGATGCGCAAGCAGTACGTGCACAAGTTCGGCGCGGACGGCTCTTGATGGGCGCAGCCGCGCCGCGCCCACGCCGTTCGATGCTGCCGGTGATGATCGCCCTCGCCTGCCTGTTCATGGCCGGCGTGGCGGCGGCACTGTGGCAGTACTTCGGCTATGGCGAGCAGTCCACGTTCGCCGAACAGGCCATCGTCTTCGATGACTCGCAGCTGCGGTTGCCGGCGGAACTGGCCGGTAACACCGGCCGCATCCGCGTGGTGCATTTCTGGGACCCGGCCTGCGGCGTGTGCAACCGCGAAACCGGTGCCCACCTCAGCTACCTGATCAGCATGTATCGCCGCGCCGGCATCGACTTCTATGCCATCCGCCGCCCCGGCACCCAGGGTGAACTGCCTGAGCCGCTGCGCAGCAAGGTGATCACCCTGCCGACCATCGACGGCATCGGGAACATTCCGGCCAGCCCGGCGGTGGCGATCTGGGACCGCCAGGGCCGCCTTGCCTATGCCGGCCCGTACAGCATCGGCATGGTCTGCAATTCGGCCAACAGCTTCGTCGAACCGTTGCTGGACAAACTGGTGCGCGGGGAAACCGTGCGCCCGAAAGGACTGCTTGCCGTGGGCTGCTATTGCCCCTGGCAGGCCCAGCGCTGAGGACGCGCGATGACATCACCGACGCTGGCTGGCGCAGCCGCCACAAACAACAACGGCGGTCACCTGTCCGAACCGACCGATGGTTATGGACAGGCTCCCGCCGTTGGAAGCAACGATACGCCCCGACATCCTCCGTACATGCCGCGACCCGATGTCGCAGGGCCTGGCATTGCAGGGCTGGGCTGGGTGCAGGACGTGCACGTGCACAGCGGCCCGATCTACCTGCGCATCGTCAACACGCTGGAACGCACCATCAATCGCGGTGGCCTGGCGCCCGGGCAACGGCTGCCCTCGCAGCGCGCRTTGGCACAGCAGCTGGGCGTGGACCTGACCACGGTGACCCGTGCGTTCGATGAAGCGCGCAAGCGTGGACTGATCGAAGCACGTGGGCCACAGGGCAGCTTCATCGCGCCGCCCAAGGCCGGTTTTGATCAGGCCGTGGATCTCAGCATGAACGTGCCACCGGTACCCGACGCCGATGCACTGGCGGAAATGCTGCGTCGAGGCGCAGCGGCGGTGCTTGCGCGCAGCAATGCGCCGAACCTGATGACCTATCACCTGGGCGGTGGCAACCCGACCGACCGCCACGCGGCGGCGCGCTGGCTGCAGCCGATGCTGGGCACGGTGGACGATGCTCGCCTGCTGCTGACCGAAGGCGCGCAGGTGGCACTGGCGGCGATCCTGCTCAGCCAGGGGCGCGAGGGCGATGCGATCCTCTGCGATCGGCTGGTGTATCCGGGTCTGCTGCAGGCCGCCGCCGCACTGGGACGGCGGCTGGTCACGGTGGAGGGCGACGAATACGGCATGTGCCCGGAGGCGCTGGCCCGCCGGGCGCGGGAATGTGGCGCGCGATTGGTCTACCTCAACCCCACCTGCCAGAACCCGACGGCGCTGACCGTGCCCACCACGCGGCGCGAAGCGCTGGCGCGCGTGCTGGAGCGCGAAGGCCTGCTGGCGATCGAGGACGATCCGTACTGGCACCTGGCCGTCACCGCGCCCATTCCGCTGGCGACGCTGGCACCGCGACACGTGTTCCATGTGGCCACGCTTTCAAAGGTGATCAGCCCTGGCCTGCGTACCGCGTTCGTGCAATGCCCGGGCGCCGCCCATGCCGAGGCGATGGCCACCGCACTGCGTGCCACGCGGTTGATGGGCCATCCGCTGGTATCCGCGCTGGCCAGCCAGCTGCTGCTGGATGGCTCGGCGCAGGCGCTGCTGGCGCAGGTACGCGAGGAAGCGCGCGAGCGCACGCGGATGGCGCGGTATCTGCTGGCGCCCTCGTTGCTGGAGCGCGCCGATGGGCTGCATGCGTGGTGCCGGGTGCCAGCGCCGTGGACCGACGCCACGCTGGTGCGTACGGCGCAGCTGCAGGGCCTGGCGATCGCGCCTTCATCGGCGTTCTGTCCGCCGGGCGCGCCGTTCGCGAGCGGGGTGCGGCTGTCGTTGGGATTGGCTGCGGACCGGCGGCAACTGGAAAACGCGCTGCGGCGGATCGATCGGTTGTTGTTGTCCGATGCGTTGCCGGCGATTGACCGGTAGTGGAAGGGCATCCACGCATGGCGTGGATCTACTGGGCCTGTTCCGGTAGATGCCAACCTTGGTTGGCAATGCCCGTTCACTACGGTCATGAGGTTGCCGGCCAGCGGCCGGCACTACCCCAGCGCGGCCAACGCCTGCACCAGCGCATCCATCTGCGCGGGGCGGGTGAACACCGATGGTGTCACCCGCACGCAGGCGCCGGAGTCCAGGCCATCGCGATGGGTGGTGAATATCCGATGTTCATCCAGCAGCCGTTTCTGCAGCGCCAGGTTGTCTTCCACCGAGGCATGGCCACGCAGGCGGAAGCTGGCCAATGCACTGGCCAACGCCGGATCCGGCGACGACAGCACCTCGATATGCGCCATCTGCCGCGCCGCCACCGTCCAGCGCTCACGCAGGTAGCGCAGCCGCGCCTGCTTGTTCGCTGCGCCGATGCGCTGATGCAGCGCGATGGCCTCCGGCAGCGCCAGATAGGCGGCGAAGTTGACCGTGCCGGTGTGCACGCGACTGCCCACGCGGCCGTCGTCGGTCTCGCCCATGTACGGATCCAGGTCGGCCACGCGTCCTTTGCGCACGTACATCGCGCCCACGCCCACCGGTGCGCCGATCCACTTGTGCAGGTTGATGCCAACGAAATCGGCCTTCAGGTCCGGCACCGCGTAGTCGATCTGGCCAAAGCCATGTGCGGCATCGACAATCACATCGATGCCGCGCGCCCGCGCACGTTCGGCGAGCTCGGCCACCGGCAGCACCAGCCCATGGCGGTGGCTGACCTGGGTCAGCAGTACCAGTTTCAGGCGCGGCAGGCGCGCGAACGCCTCATCGTAGGCCTGCAGGATCTGCTCATGGGTGGGCACCACCGGCAGTGCGATGCGCTCGACCTGCACGCCACGACGCTGCTGCAGCCAACGCATCGCGTTGATCATGCTGTCRTAGTCGATGTCGGCGTACAGCACCTGGTCGCCCGCGGCCAACCGGTTGTAGCCGCCGATCAGCGCGAGCATCGCTTCGGTGGCGCCACGGGTCAGCGCGATCTCGTCGGCGCCGACGCCAAGCATGTCGGCCACCTGCCGATGCACGGCCAGGTACTGCGCCGGGAACGCGTGGCGACCGTACCAGGCATTGCCCCGGTTCACTTCGGCGGTATGCCGCTGGTAGCTGGCCAGGGTCTGCTTGCCCATCGCACCCCAGTAGCCGTTCTCCAGGTGGTTCACTTCATCGGTGATGTCGAAGTGGCTGGCGACGGCGGCCCAGTACGACTCGTCACGGGCCAGCACATCCGGCGTCGTGGAAGGTGCAGGAATGTCCATCGGCACAGCGTAGCGCGCGGCCGCCGGAGCAGCCAGCGCGGCAAGCGCCGCACTGGCCGGCAGCAGCGCGCCGGCACGCAGCAGGGAACGGCGGCGGCTGTCCATCAGAAGGTCAGCCGGTACTGCGCGTACACGTTGGCGCCGTCGGTGTCGTACGGCGCGTTGCGCGAATAGATCAGGCCGCGGCTGGCCTGGAAGGTGGCTTCATCCGGGTAGCGGTCGAACACGTTGTCGGCGCCCACGCGCAGGCTGTGGTGTTCGTTGATGCGATAGCCCACGGCCAGGTCGAGGAAGGTCATCGCACCGAATTGCTGGTAGATATCGCCGGTGGCATTGCCGGTGGAGTCGGTCCACTTGCCGTAATAGCGCACGCGTGCCATCAACGACCACGCGCCGACGTCCCAGCTGCCGGTGAAGCTGCCCTTGTGCTCGGGCAGGCGGTCTTCGAACAGCACGCGCTGGGTCTCGTTGGTGGCCACCGAGGTGCTGCCGTTGTCGACGCGGGTCTGGTTGTAGTTGTAAGCCAGGGTCAGCGTCATCCGCCCTGCGCCGAGGTCGCGCAGGTAGTTGCCGACCACATCCACGCCGGTGGTGGTGGTGTCGAAATCGTTGGTGAAGTAGTTCACCGAGGTATAGCCCAGCGGGTTCGGCGTGCCGGCCGGAATGGCGAAGCTGGCCGACTGGCTGAAGCGGTCGCTGAGCGTGATCCGGTAGACATCGACCGACCCGGACAGGCCCAGGTCGGTGCGCCAGGTCAGGCCCAGCGAGGCCGTACGCGATTCTTCCGGGGTGAGCGGCTTGGCATCCAGCAGCTGCGCCAACGGATCGCTGGGCGACAGGCGGCCGCTGGTGAAGATCTGCAGCGTGCGCGTGTCCAGGCCCTGGGTGGTGCTGGTGGTGTTGAGCTGGGCCGGCGTGGGCGCGCGGAAGCCGGTGGAGAGCGTGCCGCGCAGCGCCACGTCCGGGGTGATCGCTAAACGTGCCGACAGCTTGCCATCCACCGTGCTGCCGAAGCTGGAGAAGTCTTCATAGCGACCGGCCGCGCCGATGCTCCAACGCTCGCCCAGCGGTACTTCCATGTCCACGTAGGCGGCCTTGCTGCGCTGGCTCCACTGCCCGGCCTGGCTGGCCGAGAAGCCCGGCGCGCCGTTGGAATTGGCTTCCAGGCCCGCCGCAGCGCCACGGCCCACCGCATACGAGGCCGGGTCGCCGGCGCGCACCTGGTAGGTCTCCTGGCGGAATTCGGCGCCGAAGGCGACGTTGACCGGCTTCGACAGCGCAGCCACGTCCCATTCGTAGTTGAAGTCCGCATTGGCGTTCTTCTCGGTCTGGGTCAGCCGGCCGAGGTCGAAGGAGGTCGGGCTGTCCGGGCCCAGCGAGGCGTTGATGGAGTTGTCCAGGCTGTAGTCGATGGCATTGCGGCCATACGAGGCGCTCAGGTCCCAGCGCAGCTTGGGCGTGATCTCACCCCGCAGGCCCGCGACCAGCTGCAGGTCGTTCTGGGTGTTGCCGTACTGCGGGCTGAAGCCCACCGGATACAGCGAGCGCAGGTTCCAGCCCGGGAAGATGCTGGTCGTACGGTACGCGCCGGTGGTGGTATCGGGGTTGCGCCAGTTGAAATCGCTGACGCCGTCGCTGTGGCTGTACAGGCCGAAGGCATACAACTCCAGGGTGTCGCTGGCATTGGCCTTCAGGTTGAAGCCCACGCGGCGGCTTTCCAGCTCCGGCTGGCCCCAGCGCTGCACCGGGTTGGGCACGTCCAGTTCGGGATGCGCGGCCTGGAAGGCGATGGCGTCGGGACGCTGGCGCGTGCGTGAGGTCGCGTCGGAGTTGGACGATTCGGCGAACAGGGCGAGGCTGCCGTAGTCACCCAGCGCCCAGCCGGTGCGCGCACTGAAGTCGCGCGAGCCGCCATCGCCCTGCGCGTACTGCGAATAGCCCGCAGTGATCTCGGTGCCCGGGCTGTCCTCCAGGATGATGTTGATGACACCGGCGATGGCATCCGAGCCGTACTGCGCCGACGCCCCATCGCGCAACACTTCGATGCGCTTGATGGCGCTGGTCGGAATCTGCGCCAGGTCGGCAGCCTGTGCGCCGCGGTTGCCAAGCAAGGCACTGCGATGGAAGCGGCGGCCGTTGACCAGCACCAGCGTCTGGTCCGGCGACAGGCCACGCAGCGTGGCCGGGCGCACGAACACCTGGCCATCGGCCATCGGCAGGCGCTGCACCACGAACGAAGGCACCAGCTGCGCCAACACGTCCTTCAGGTCGGTGGAGTCGACCGACTGGATGTCCTGCTTGGTGAACACGTCCACCGGCGCCAGGGTTTCAAACTGGGTGCGGTTGGAGGCACGGGTACCGGTGACCAGCATCGCATCGAGCTGGGTGGGCGCAGCGGCGTTGCCACTGCTGCTGGTGTCTGCCGTTCCGGCATCTGCAGCGATCGCGCCTCCTGCGCTGACCAGACCAAGGGCGAGGAGGATGGAACGCGACAGCTTCGAACGATGCACGGCAGGACTCCGGGAAGGCACGACAGGGCCAGGTGGGACCTGGACAAGGCGCGCAGTCTCGGGGCGGGATGTGAAGCAGCGATGACGTGGAGACGACAGTTGCGACCGCTGGAGGTGCAGCCGCCGCCCATGCCGGGCTCTGCGCTATGCGGTGTCGTCGTCGAAGCCGAAGACGGCGGGCCGCGCCGTGCGCAGCGGGATGACCAGCGCGATCGCGAAAACGAACAGGAAAGGCGCGGAGAGGATGGCAGTGTCCTCGGTTCCGAAGGCAATCAGGTTCACCTGCAGTTGGCCGATCCACTCAAGGTCCATGAGCACCAGTACAAGGCCACCGATGGTCGGGCACGGCAGGCCGCCATGGCCTGCCATCAACAACGTGGGCGCCAGCAGTGCTGCCAGCAATGAGAACATCACCCGGTACAGCCAGGGGTCCCCGCGCCAGCGCGGTGCCCGCCGCCACATGAGCACCAGCAGCGCCAGTGGCAGCAGCGCCGGCAGCAGGGCAATCGCAATGATCATCACCATGCGGCGATCTGCGCGGTCTGGCTGATAGCGGTGACTTCCGGCATGTCCCTGGCCTCGATCGTGTCCATGAAGACCGCATTGTTGCCGGTGCAACGGCAAACGCAAAGCCCTGCCGGCGCAAGAACTGCTAAGCGCCCCACCCCGTCGATCCGGTACGCTGCCCGGCATTCGAACGAGGGACAGCGCGATGAGCGCAGCCGGCAAAGCGTTGTGGTACATCGAAAGCCATGCCGACAAGCCGCTGGCGCTGGCCGACATCGCGGCAGCCGCCGGACTGTCGCCCTTCCACCTGTCACGCCTGTTCCAGGCCCGCACCGGCACGTCGGTGGTGCGCTACCTGCGCGGACGCCGCCTGACCGCCGCCGCGCAACAGCTGGCCAACGGTGCCGGCGACATCCTGCAGGTGGCGTTGGCAGCCGGTTACAGCACGCATGCCGCGTTCACCCGTGCCTTCTGCGAGCAGTTCGGGCAGACCCCGGAGCGCGTGCGCGAGCGGGGCCTGCAGGAACTGGCACTGGTGCACGCGATCCGCCTCGACGACGCGCCACAGGCCTGCACCGAGGCGCCCAGGCTGATCGACTGCACGCCCTTCCAGGTGGCCGGCATCGGCATGCGCCACAGTCGCGACAGCGGCGGTGCGATTCCCGGGCAGTGGGCGCAGCTCAACCGCGAATGGCCAACACCGGCGCCGGTCAGTTTCGGTGTGTGCTGCAGCAGCGACGACGAGGGTGGCTTCGACTACATCGCAGCCTTGCCGGTGAATGCACTGCCATCGGTGCCTGCACACTGGCAGCGGGTGGATGTGCCTGCGCGCCGTTACCTGGTGGCCTGGCATGGCGGCCATATCTCCACCATCCGCTCGACCTGGTTCTGGCTGCTGGACCAGTACCTGCCGGCAAGCGACCTCCACCTGGCCAACGCGCCGGATCTTGAACGCTACGACACCCGCTTCGACGAGCATACCGGCCATGGCGGCGTGGAGATCTGGCTGCCGGTCGATCACCGCCCTGACTGACCCGGAGAAACCAATGATGCGCGCGACACGATGGATGCTGCCCCTGCTGTTGGCTGCTCTGGCGCCGGTGGCGATGGCGGCCGCTCCCACCATTGCCGGTGAACGTCATGGCGTGACAACGCTGAAAAGCGCGGCGATCCGCGATAGTGCGCAGCGCGAGGTGCTGCGCTTCACCGCGTGGTACCCGGCAATGCCAGGCAGCGAAGAGACGCCGCTGACCATCGGGCCACCGGATGCGCCGCTGTTCGAGGTGGGGCGCGCGGCGAAGGATGCCCCCATTGCCGGCGGGCGCCTGCCAACCCTGTTGCTGTCGCATGGCAATGGCGGCACCGCGAGCATGATGGGGTGGCTGGGCACCGCGCTGGCGCGGTCTGGCTACCTGGTGATCGCCGTGGACCACCCCGGCAACAACGGCGCCGATGAGATGACGCTGGCCGGCAGCGTGCTGACCTGGCTGCGCGCCGACGACCTGAAGGCGGCGCTGGCGGCCGTGCAGGCCGACCCGCAGCTGGGGCCACATGTTGATGCGTCGCGGCTGGGCGTGGTGGGTTATTCCGCTGGCGGCTTCACCGCACTGCTCAGCGCCGGCGCACGGCCGGACATGACGCGGCTGCTGGCGTTCTGCCAGGCGCACCCGGACGACGGCGTGTGCAGGCCGCAGCAGGAAGCGGCCGCGCATACGATGGCGGCGCGTCTTGCGGCGGCGGCGTCACCACAACTGCAACCGTACGTGCAGCATGCACAGGATGATCGTTCGATTGCCGGCGTGCGCGCGGTGTTCGTGCTGGCGCCCGCCATCGTGCAGGCGTTTGCACCGGAGCAGCTGAAGGCGTTGCGGCAGCCGGTGATGATCGTGCTGGGTTCAGCGGATGAAGTGGCGCCGCCGGTGACCAACGGTGATGTGGCGGCGGCGCTGATTCCGAAAGCAACGCTGCACGCGCTGCCCGGTGTCGGCCACTACGATTTCCTGTCTGCCTGCACGCCGCTGGCAAATGAGCGGCTGCAGGCGCTGTGCATGACTGCGGTACCGAAGGAGCAGACGCATGCGGTGGCGGTGGAAGACGCGGTGCGCTTCTTCGGGGAGGCCTTGCGCTGAAGACAGTCGAGCACGGCTCGATGCCACGGCTGGCAACAACGATTCGTTGCACAGGTGATGACGCGGCGCAAAGGTGCGCGGGACTACACTGCACCCAGCGCTCCACGGAGGATCGATCATGCGCCTGTTGCATCTTTCTCTGCCGGTATCCGATGTTGCCAGCGTCGCCACGTACTTCCGCGACGTGCTGCAGCTGGAGGTGGCCGGCGACCAGGTCCGCATTGGCTGGAGCACGATCCAGCTGCAACCGGCGAATGGCCGTCCGGTAGGCGGCGTGCACCTTGCCTTCAATGTGCCGGACAACCGCTTCGCCGAGGCCATGAGCTGGCTGCGCGCACGCACGCCGTTGCAATGCAATCCGGAAGGGCTGGACTACTTCGCACTGGAAAGCAGCTGGCAGTCGCAGTCGGTGTATTTCACCGGACCCGATGGCCTGATCCTGGAACTGATCGGCCGCAGGCGCTTGCCGGCCAGCGACCGCACTGGCGCCTTCCATGGCAGCGAACTGACCTGCCTGAGCGAGGTCGGCCTGCCCAGCCATGATGTCGATGCGGTGCGCGAACAATCCAACCAACGCTTCGGCCTGCGGCCGATCAGCCCGCCGTCGCCCCAGTTCGCGCCGATGGGCGATGACGAGGGCCTGCTGATCGTGGTCGCTGCCGATCGCCGTTGGTTCCCCGAGCAGAAGGACCTGCCCAACGCGCAGGGCCTGCAGCTGCAGGTGGCCGATGTGAGCGGCAGCGGCGAGCTGCACGATGCCGCGCTGGGCTGGCGGGTGCAGGCGGCCTGAGTTACCAGCTGCCCGAGGCGCCACCGCCTCCGCTGCGGCCGCCACCACCGGACCAGTCGCTGGAACTGCTCGAGGACGAACTGGACGACGAGGTGCTGGACGAGGAGCGGTAGCCTCTGGGCGCCCCCCGGCCGCCGCGGGCTTTTTCGCCGGGCAGCAGAGTGAACACCCAGATGAAGTACAGGAACAGCGTGCCCATGCTGGACACGATCGTCGCCAGCACGCGGGCGTTCTCGTCGCCGGCACGGTCGATGGCCAGCAGCGCGCCCAGCGCATAGCCACCGGTCAGCAGCACCAGCACCACCAAGCGGATGGCGAAGCTGTTGCGCTTCTTCCGCCAACGCGCGCGACCGGCCTGCACCAGGAAGAACACCAGCATGGCGGCGATGCCGACCGCCAGGTTCAGCAGCGTGTGCAGCGCAAGGCTGGGCGGCAACTGGCCGCGTACCAGCATCACCGCGAAGAAGCCGGTGCTGACGGCCAGCATGCCGTACAGCACGATGCGTACGCCGCCGCTGCGACGCCAGCACCAGCCCAGCAGGGTTGCCACCGGTACGGCGGGCAGCAGCACGAAGACCAACGCCRGCAGCACATGGCGCGGCAGCAGCAGCGACGCAGAAAGCCCTCCCGCGGCGATCACCGCCGTCACCAGCAGCGGCCTGCCCCAGGCAGGCAATGTCGGCCACGTTGACCTGGGCACCGCCGCATTGGCTGCCAGTGCCTTGCGCCGCCGCTCGCGGCGGTTACCGGTGAAATCGGCTTCGGTCCTGGTCGCCAGCAGACGCGGTGGCGATCGCCACAGACCGGCCAGGAAGCCCGCCAACAACGTCAGCGCGACGACCGAATCCCCCGTGCGCCAGTCCGCGGGCAACACGTTGCGTGCCGACGGATCTTCCCAGGGCGGCATTTCCTCACCATCGACCAGCGCCACCAGCACCGCGGTGCCGTCCAGCACGCCCTGGTCCAGGTCTCCCTCGCGCAGCCGCGGCACGATCGCCTTGTCGATGATGCGCGCGGCATACGCATCAGGAATGGTGCCTTCCAGGCCATAACCGGTCTGGATGCGTACGCGCCGATCCTGCACCGCCACCAGCAGCAGCACGCCATCATCGACGCCGGCGCGGCCCAGCTGCCATTGGTCGAAGACCCGCTGCGCATAGGCTTCGATGCCTTCCTCGCCAACGCTGGGCACCACCAGCACCTGCAGCTGCGCGCCCTTGCGTGCCTGCAGCTGCAATGCCTGCTCGCGCAGCGCGGCGCGGGTGCTGGCGGACAGCGCATTGGCGGTGTCCACCACCGGGTCATTCAACGCTGGGACCGGGGCTGCCGCCAGCGCCAGCAGCGGCAGCAGGCAGAGCAGCAGCACAAGCCACGCCCACGGCYTGGCAACGCGCGCCTGCGGCACCSGGCTCATGTGCCCTGCCCTGCCTCGATCYGCGCATACAGCGCCTGCAGCCGGGCAGCGTTCTGCGCGAACACCTGCAGGTCCGCGTCGACCAGTGCCGGCCAGTCCGGTGCATGTCCCAGCAACTGCGCCACCTGTTCCTGCGGTGCGCGATCAAAGCCCTCGCCCAGCACGGTCAGATAGCGCTGGCGGAAACCCTCCGGGTCCTGCTGGTCCTGCACATACAGCTGCACCGCCAGCAGGCCGGCGTAGAGATAGTTGACCAGGTACTGCGGGTCCTCGTACATCAGGCGCTTGCTGATCCAGTTACTGCGCAGCTGCGGGTAGCGTTGCGGCTGCTGGCCATAGCGCGCCAGCACCTGGCCGGTGAGCGCATCCAGATCGTCGGCGGTGCCCAGGGTGTTGCCAGCCACGCCCTGGTAGATCGACTGCTCCAGCTGCGCTTCCTCGGAGGAGGTGAACAGCTGCATCACCATGTCATCCAGCAGCGATTTCAGGTAGTACGCCTTGGCGCGAGGATCCTGTGCCTGCTGGTACAGCTGGTCACGGAAACGCAGTTCGTTGTAGATGGCAAAGGCTTCGGTCAGCCACGCACTGCCATTGCGCTGCAACGGCGAGGCATGGCCGCGTTGCATCCATTGCCCGTGCACGGCATGCCCGGCTTCATGGGCGATCTCCACGTCGCTCTCCAGATCCCCGCTGCGCAGCCCCACGAACAACAGCGACGGCATGTCCGGAGCAACTACCTGGAACGCGTCGTGGCTGCGGCTGCCCAGCACGGTGGCCAGGTCCATGCGCTTGTGCGCAGGGTCCAGCAGCGCGCGCAGCTCGGCGACATACTCAGGCCCCAGGTGCTGCATGGCATCGGCGGCGGTATCGCGCAGCTGCTCAAGCGTCAGCACCGGTGGTGTATAGCCGGCATCCGGCACGGTGGTATCCCAGACCTGCGGCGACGTGATGCCGCTGCGCCCAGCATGCTGCAGCAGCATGTCCTGGTAGGCACGACGGTCTGCCGCGTGGCGCTCGATCGCTGCCAGCGTCGCGTCGACGGTCGCCGTATCCATGCCCATGCGGCGGTAGCCACGTGCGGTGGCCGAGCCGTCTCCCTGCAGGCGCGCGGCGGCGTCATTCACCTGCGCCAGGCCCAGCAGCACCGAAGCCATCGGCTCGCGGCGCGACTGCAGGCCCTGCCAGTATCCCTTCCAGCCGGCCTCACGCAGCGTACGGTCGGAGTGCTGGGCCAGCGCCTGCTTGTCAGCGCCGGTATCCCAGCTGCGGCCAGCCCCCTCGACGCGCGGAAATGCGGCGCTGTGGAAGATCTGCCGATGCAGGCGCGCGAAGGTATCCAGCGCCGGGTCGGCCAGCGTATCCACGGCATCATCCAGCTGCGCATTGGCCGGCGCCGCACCTTCCTGCAGCGCACGGTCGCGCAGGAACCGGTAGGACGCCAACCAGGGTGCATCCGCCGGTGCCTCACGCAGGGCGGCCCTGCCAGCGCGGGCGATACGGCTGCACAGCCCCATCACCTGGTCCAGCGCCTGCGCCGGGCGACGATCGCGTGCGTTGCGGGCAGCCTGCAGATGCAGATACGCATGGTGGCGCAGGCACTGCGCCTGCAGCGCTTCGGCCTGGCGGAAGCGCGTGGACGGCTCGCTCGCCGTGGCGCCCTGCAACGCCTCAACGCGCTCGCCCAGGGCAATGCGTGCCGTCTGTTCGGCGGCGGCGCTGGGAAAGTAGGCGCGATCGTCAGCGTGCAGCGATTGCGCGTGGGCGCCGAGGGACGTGGTCATCGCCCACAGCGTGGCGATGACCAGGGTAACGGTGGTGGTGCGCATCCTGCGGGCCTGCATCGGCGTCTCCGTGCCTTGAACGAGCTTGGAGCCTAGCAGCCGCCGACGGTGCGCGCCTGTCCCGATCGGGCCTCAGATCGACTCGTCTTCGCGCTTGACCAGCGTCCAGCACGGCCTCTGCGCGAAGGTATAGGTCTGCTGGTCGCTGCTGTCCGGTGTGCGGATCTGCACCTGCATCTGCCCGTCAGCCACGGCCGTCACCTGCATCTGCCGGCCCTGCCCGGCCAACCCTGCCGGATCAGGCATCACCGGCCATTCGACATCGGCCAATGCCAGCGGGCGTTGCACTGTGCGCGGCTCAGGCTCGGCGCCGGCGTCGACGTAGCTGTCCAGCAGCGGATCGGCCGTGGCCTTTTCCTGCAGGGTGATCTCGTTGCCGAAGTGCTTCAGGAAGGTGTCGAACGCGGGATGGGGACACGCTGCGGTCGCCACTGCGGGCGCGGGTGCGGGCGCCGGCTCCACCGCCGTCGCTGTGCTGGCAGGTGCCGCTGCAGGAGCCGGGGCTTCAGCCGGCGCGGGCTGCGGCGCAGGCGTGCAGGCGGACAGCACAAGGCCAAGGGCGGGTGCCAGCAGCACAAGGGAACGGCGGGGTTTCATGGGATCGTCCTGATTCCGGTTTGGTCGCGTCATCCTACCCTGCCGCCTACAATCGCGGTTTTCCGCCTGTCCGAGATGCCCATGCGCCGCCTCCTGCTCCTGATCGGCCTGCTGCTGCCTGCCCTGTGGCCAGCCATGGCGATGGGCGTCGACGTCCGCGACGGCGACCTGCTGTTCGTCACCGCCGGCCATGGCGGCCTGAGTGCGGCCATCGACGATGCGACCGGAAAACAGGGCGCGCCGAGTTTCGACCATGTCGCGCTGGTGGCTTCCGCACCGCAGGGCTGGGAGGTGCTGCACGCCGATGAGAAGGGCTCGCGCCGGCAGACGCTGGAACAGTTCCGCGAGGACGCGAAAGGCAAGCAGCGGCAGATCGTGGTCTATCGCCTGCGTGCGCCGCCGGACAATGCCATCGCCGATGCCGTGGCCACCGCGCGCACGATGCTGGGCAAACCGTACAACACTGCCTACGTGTTGAACGACGACAGTTACTACTGCTCGGATTTCATCGAGCGCGCGTTCCGTGCGCACCATGTGTTCGCACTGCAGCCGATGAACTTCCGCAACCCGCAGACCGGTGAGATCTCCCGGCACTGGGTTGATCTGTATCGCGGCATGGGCATGGAGGTGCCGCAGGGCCTGCCCGGTACCAACCCCAACGACATGGCTGCAGCACCGGTGCTGCAGCGGATCGGCGTGCTGGAATAAGCGAAGCCCCGCGCGGGGCGGGGCTTCGTCGGTGATGGATGGCGGCTGCCAGGATCACTCTTCCTCGTCCTGCCCGCCCTGCTGCTGGTTCTGGTTGCGCTTCTGCTGCTCCTGCTGCTGTTGCTGCTGCTGGTCGCGGCCGCGCCCCTGCTGCTGATCCTGCTGGTTCTGCTGGCCCTGCTGCTTCTGGTTCGGGTTCTGGTTCTGCTGTGCCATGTCCGATCTCCAAATGCCACGCGCGGAATGCGGTGGACGGGGCCATCGTCGGCAGCGATTGGTTAACCATGCGTTGTGAGCGGGCTACACCCATGTGTACGTGCGTGAATGAACCGGCGCCAGCCCTTGCGGCACAAGCGACTGAAGGATTCATGCGGGTTTGGCATGTCGTCATGCTGCAGCCGGAAACGAACGCATTCAGCGTTCTTGTCCGCCGCGGCGCGCGCAGCGGCGGCCTACGCCCATGGTCCCATTTGCAGCATGCAGGGCCGCCGCCTATCGTCGGAATGACGTCACCCCGGAGATGCGCATGGCCCGCGACACTGCAGCACGCCCCGCCTACGAACAGGCACTGGCCGATTTCAGCATCGAGCGCGGACAGCGACAGTTGCACGGTGACCTGCAGACCGGCATCAACGCCTGCGTGGAGTGCTGCGACCGCCACTGCGGCCGCAATGCGCTGGCGCTGCGCTGGGTGGACGCCCACGGTGCCCTGCATCGGTACACCTTCGAGGACCTGCGCGATGCCTCTGCGCGTGTTGCCCAGGTGCTGGCCGCGCAGGGCATCGGCAAGGGCGATGTGGTGGCCGGCCTGCTGCCGCGTACACCGGACCTGCTGGCGACCATCCTCGGCACCTGGCGGGTGGGTGCGATCTACCAGCCGCTGTTCACTGCGTTCGGCCCCAAGGCCATCGAAACACGGTTGAAAACCGGGCGCACCGCATTGGTGGTGACCGACAGCGCAAACCGCAGCAAGCTGGACGAGGTCGATGGCTGCCCGCCGGTCGCCACCCTCCTGGCACCGGAGCAGACACTACGTGCCGGCGACATCGACTGGACCGCACGCACCGCCGATGCTGCACCTGATTTCGCGCCGGTGATGCTGCGCGGCGATGCGCTGATGGCACTGCTGTCCACCTCCGGCACCACCGGCAGCCCCAAGGGCGTGCCGGTGCCGCTGCGCGCATTGCTGGCCTTTGCCAGTTACATGCAGTTGGCCGTGGACCTGCGCCCAGAGGACGTGTTCTGGAACATCGCCGATCCCGGCTGGGCCTATGGGCTGTATTACGCCGTGATCGGCCCGCTGCTGCTGGGCCAGGCCACCACCTTCAGCGAAGCCGGTTTCAGCGTGCAGGGGCTGAACGACATCGTCGCGCGGCTGGGTGTCACCAATCTTGCCGGCTCGCCCACAGCGTACCGGCAGATCATCGCCGCCGGGCCCGAGGCCAGTGCGGCCATCAACGGCAAGCTGCGGGTGGTGAGCAGCGCCGGCGAACCGCTGAACCCGGAGATCGCCCGTTGGTTCGCCGCCCATCTGGGCACCACGGTGCTCGACCACTACGGCCAGACCGAGACCGGCATGGTGGTCAACAACCACCACGCACTGAACCACGCCGTGCGATCGGGATCATCGGGCTTTGCGATGCCCGGTTACCGCGTGGCGGTACTGGATGATGCCGGCAACGAACTGCCGCCGCGCACGCCCGGCATCCTCGCCATAGACCTGCAGCAGTCGCCGATCATGTGGTTCACCGGCTACTACGGTGCCGACACACCGGCGCTGGGCGATCGCTACTACCTCACCGGTGATTCGGTGGAATGCGAGGACGACGGCTCGATCAGTTTCATCGGTCGCTCGGACGACCTGATCACCTCCTCGGGCTATCGCATCGGTCCATTCGATGTGGAGAGCGTGCTGATGGAACACCCTGCGGTGGCGGAAACGGCGGTGATCGGCGTACCCGATCCAGAGCGCACCGAGATCGTCAAGGCGTTCGTGATCCTGCGCGCGGGGTTCAGCGGCAGCGACACGCTGGCCCAGGAACTGCAGCAGCATGTGCGACGCCGGCTGTCCGCCCATGCGTACCCGCGCCAAATGGCGTTCGTGACGGAACTACCGAAGACGCCCAGCGGCAAGCTGCAGCGCTTCCTGCTGCGCAAGGCCGAGATCGAGAAGCAGGCGGCGGCTGGCTGAGGGTCTCCGGGGTCAGAGCCCTTCCTTCGAAAGGGATCTGACCCCGGGTCGGATCCTCTCCAGCGGAGAGGTTCTGACCCCACATGACCCCGTGCTTGCGCTACGGCATCACCGGCGGCACGTAGGCCAGGGTCATGCCCAGCAGCCACAGCAACCCCAGCACCAGCGGGATGTGCACCAGCAGCTGGATGAACGTGAAGCCGACGATGTCGCGGGCCTTCAGGCCGAGCACGCCCAGCAGTGGCAGCATCCAGAACGGATTGATCAGGTTCGGCAGCGCTTCGGCCGCGTTGTAGACCTGCACCGCCCAGCCCAGGTGCGCCTTCAGCTCGTTCGCGGCCTGCATCACGTAGGGCGCTTCGATGATCCACTTGCCGCCACCGGACGGTACGAAGAAGCCCAGCACCGCCGAGTACACGCCCATCACCAGCGCGAACGTATCGGTGCTGGCCACGTGCACGAACAGGCTCGACAGCCGGTGCGCCAGCGTCTCACCGTCGCCACCGGCAGCGTGGGTGAGGATCATCGCGATGCCGCCGTACAGCGGGAACTGGATCAGCACACCGGTGGTGCTCGGTACCGCCTTGGCCACCGCGTTGAGGAAGCTGCGCGGGCGCCAGTGCAGCAGCAGGCCCAGCGAGATGAACATGAAGTTGTAGGTGTTGAGGTTGGCGATCGCGCTGACCAATGGCTTGTTGGCGAACTCGTTGAACAGCCAGCCGAAGGCCAGCAGCGAAAGCAGCACGGTCAACAACGGGCTGTACTCCAGCCATTCGCCCGGGCGGGTGCGGCGCTGCAGCGGCTCCGGTTCGGCCTGCGCCGCGCCGGGGAAATCTTCGGCGGTACGCGCACTGCCGGCGGCCGGCGCGGTCAGCCAGGCGATCAGCAGCGAAACCACGATCAACACCGAGGTCAGCGCGATCGACTGCCACAGGAAGATGGTTTCGGTGAACGGCAGCACGCCGGTGATCTCCAGCAGCCCCGGCGGCATGCTGGCCGGGTTGGCCTGCAGCTGTGCCGCCGACGAACTCAGGCCCATCGCCCACACCGCGCCCAGGCCCAGGTAGGCCGAGGCACCGGCAGCCCGATAGTCCATGCGCAGCTCGGTGCGGCGGGCCAGCGCGCGCACCAGCAGGCCGCCGAACACCAGCGAGAAGCCCCAGCTGAGCAGCGAGGCCAGCATGCTGACCAGGCCGACGTACACCACGGCACCACGACCGGTGCGTGGCACCCGGGCCAGGTAGTCGATGAAGCGCGCGACCACCGGTGCAGTGGCTACCGCATAACCACCGATGACCACGAAGGCCATCTGCATGGTGAAGGGAATCAGGCTCCAGAAGCCGTCGCCGAAGGCGCTGGCGGTGGCCCGCGGGGTGGCGCCGAAGCCCATCGCCGCCAGCGCGACGATGACCACGCCGAGCACCGCGAATACGTACGCATCGGGGAACCACTTTTCCGCCCAGGCGGCCGAGCGCAGCGCGGCGCGCGCCATCCAGCCGTCCTGTACTGTTGCCGTCGAGGCCATCACCTACCCTCCCAGGTTCGATGGCCTGATTCTGGGCGGTGGGGTGCGGGCTGTCAGCCACCTATTGGTCGTAGGTGGCCGCCCGCCGGGCATGGCCCGGCGCTACCAGTTCGACCGAGGATTCCGACCCGTGCACATGGGCGCCGGGTAGCGCCGGGCCATGCCCGGCGGCCTTCTCAACGCAGCGCCAGATCCACGGCGATACCGGCAAACAGCGCGGCACCCACCCAGTTGTTGTGCAGGAAGGCCTTGAAGCACGGCCCACGCTCGCGGTTGCGGCAGATCCAGAACTCGTACACCACCAGCAGCGTCGCCACCGCGACGCCGGCCAGGTAGTACCCACCCAGCCCGCCGCGCACGCCCACCAGCGCCATCGTGGCCAGGAACAGCGCGTACAGCACGCCCTGGATGACCAGGTCCAGATCGCCGAACAGGATCGCAGTGGAGTGCGAACCCATCTTCAGGTCGTCTTCGCGGTCGACCATGGCGTACCACGTGTCGTAGGCGGTGGACCACAGGATGTTGCCGGCATACAGCAGCCAGCCCAGCATCGGCACCTCGCCCTGCACGGCGGCGAAGGCCATCGGGATGCCCCAGCCGAAGGACATGCCCAGGTAGACCTGCGGCAGATGGGTGTAGCGCTTCAGGTAGGGATAGCTGGCCGCCAGGAACACGCCGATGAAGCTCAGGGCGATGGTCAGGCCGTTCAGGGTCAGCACCAGGCCGAAGGCCACCAGCATCAGCACCGCGAACAGCACCAGCGCCGCCCGGCCGCTGATTGCGCCGGTCACCAGCGGTCGCGCCTTGGTGCGCTCTACGTGCGGGTCGAGCCAGCGGTCGGCGTAGTCGTTGATGACGCAACCGGCCGAGCGGGTCAGCCAGACGCCAGCGGTGAACACGAACAGGGTCCACAGCGGCGGCAGGCCGCCAGCGGCCAGCCACAACGCCCACCAGGTGGGCCACAGCAGCAGCAGCGTGCCGATCGGGCGATCGGCGCGCATCAGGGACCAGTAATGCCGCCAACGCGGCGTCGGCGCCGGATGCGGCGCGGAAAGGGGGGTATCAGCCATGACACTAGGATACTCCTGTGCCTTCGGACCGACTTTGCCGGCGGGGGGAGATTTGTGCGGCGAAACTGGATAGAATGCCCATCCCGCACCGCCTCATTGCGTTGCGATGCCCGCCCCGGCCCTGGCCGACGGCGCGGCGGTTCCACCACGCGCTCGTAGCTCAGCCGGATAGAGTAGTGGCTTCCGAAGCCATTGGTCGGGGGTTCGAATCCCTCCGGGCGCRCCATCTTCCCTGCGACGATTTCAACCTGGCCGCTGTCTGGCCGGGAACGCTGAAGCGTGCATTCGTGTTGAGGCCAGTCGAGCACGGCTCGACGCTGCAGAGCCGATCCTTCGCAGCACAAAGGTCGGGATCCGGACAGGGTGCAGCCATGCCAGGGCGAGGTCTTCCCACCTGCCTGGGGGGCAGCAGGCCACGCATCGCGCGCGGCCTTCGACATCCGTGTCGTGCGCCTGTCCAGTATCCCGGTGAAGGTGTCAGCCGTTCAGCAGGTCGTTGAAGCGCGCCAGCGAGGCCAGGTGGAAATGCAACGGCGCCAACCAGCCCTGCCGATGCCAGGCGATGACGGTCGCTTCGGGCAGCGCAGCGAAACGATCGGGATCGACGACCTGGAAGCCGAGAAGGCTGGAGGTTCGACCGTCGGCACGCTCTACATCGGCCTGGCGATCCACCAGCACGCCCGAGGCCAGCAGCTGCGCGCTGAAGGCAGCGGTAGCAGCGGCTTCGCTGGTGAAGGCTTCGCAGAACTGCAACGCCTGACGGGTCAACCCGCTGGGCTGGCCATCGGCCTCGAACAGTGGCTGGCCTTCGTCACCCTCGGTGCGCAGCATCGCTGCATCGGCATCGATGGCCAACGCATACCCTTCGGGTTGGGCGGTCCGCGCGAACACGAAGGGGTAGCGGCGCACGTAGGCCGGCACATAGGCGCCGCTCTGCCATCGGTCGGCCACCACGAAACGATTGTGCTCGGCCTCCAGACCCAGCACGGCCACCGGCGCGGCTTCTTCGCCGACAAACACCAGCGGGTAGCAACGCGCAGCAGCGGCAAATTCGCCCAGCACCAGTGGCACGGCATGGCTGGCCGCAGCGAAGGCGGCATCGCCAGGCAACAGGCGCCAGCGCGCATGGTCGCGCGAGGACAGCATTACCGGCGCGCGGTACAGCGGCGGGTACATCGGGCCAACGGCGTCCTGCGCGGACAGCGCGTCCACGGCATCACTCTCGGCTACGGACAGTTGGGAGTCTTCGATCATTTCGGTTTGCATCCAGAGTGCGGGGAAGCGGCCGGCGCGAACGCCGGCCGTCACGTCAGAAGCCAGCGTTCACTTCCAGCTGGAACACGTCGATGGACTGCGGCGCACCAGTGATCTCCTTGGCCGCCATCCAGCGTCCGGTCAGCGACACGTTCCTGTCGAACATGTAGGAGCTGCCCAGGTAGTAGCCCTTGGCATTGGTGCCGCCCAGGTGGAAGTTGGAATCGTTGTAGGCATCGGGCAGTGCATCGGCCTCAAGGCGCTTGTAGCCCAGCCACAGGTTCCAGTCGCCGGCCTGCTTCAGCGCGAGGTGGCCGAACGTAGCCTGCGCCATGTAGGCCATGTCGCCACTGTCGATGTCCTGTGGCCCGGCCACGCCGTTGGCGGCGGTGGCCAGGTTGGTGACGATGCCGCCCTGCGCGCGACGCCACATGGCGTTGCGGTCGAAGGCCAGGTTCTTGATGCCGTGGCCTTCCAGACGCAACGCGTATCCAGCGAACAGCGGTGTTTCCCACGCCAGGTTGAGGTCCAGCAGCTCGAACTCCGATGCCAGGCCCACGTACTGCGGCATCGGCGTGTTGGCTGGGTCCAGCGGATTCAGCGCGATGTTACGCAGCAGCATCAGGGTGTTGCCCTTCTGCATGAACGCCGGGCGCGACCAGTCGCTGCTGCAGAAATCGGCACCGGCATACAGCGCGCAGGGCTGCGAGTACTCGCCGGCGATGTTGCGGAAGTCGAAGTAACCGACCGCCGCGCGCAGCTTCTGCTCGTTGCCGAACTGCCAGTCCGCGCCCACCTGCAGACCGTTGAGCCACTTGTTCTCGCTCTTCATCTTGCTCTGGCTGGTGTTGGGGAAGCCGTCGGAGGAATACTCCAGCGGAGTCAGCCCCAGCGTTGCGAACAGCGAGAGGCCGCCATCACCCAATGCCTGGCGGTACTTGAACGCCACGCCATCGAAGTTGAGATCGTTGGAGAACAGGGTGTCGGTGGACCAGTACGGATTGCCGAAGCGACCACCGATCACTTCCAGCCCCTGCACTGGCGCCCACGACAACCAGGCCTGGTCCAGCCAGACATCCTTCTTGGCCAAGCCACCGCCCAGCGTCTGGGTGGAGGACACCGGACCATTGTCGTTGCCGGTGGCCAAACGCACGCCGGCGCGGGTGTGTTCGCCCAGATCGGCCACCACGCCCAGCCGGGCGCGGATACGCCAGGAGTTGTTGCGGTCCTGGCGGTTGTTGCGCAGCGGCGGCAGGCCCAGATGGGTATTGCCGTTGACGTCGTAGCCATTGCCAGCATTGATGCGTGCCCAATCCACTTCGATGTCGCTGTTGCGTTCGGAATACAGGCGACTCTCGTTGCGCACACGCACATCGCCCTGCACGCGCAGGCGCTGGGTCCACTCCGGCACCTGGTCAGGTGCTGCCCAGCCATTGGCCTTCGCTTCGGTCATCACGCTGGCCTTGAGCTCATCGCGGATCTCATCGCGCACGGTCTGCGGGATGTACGGCACGCGCACATCGCCGGCCTGGGCCGTACCGGCGGCGGTGCTGGCCGTGGTAGATGCGGCCGCATCGCGCTGTGCTTCCAGCAGCAATGCCTGGCCGGCTTCCGGGGTCAGTGCGCCACTGTCCATCAGGCCACGGATCAGCTYGATCATGGTGCTTTCGCCACCGCCCTGCTGGGCGTGGACACCGCCGCTGGCCAGTGCCAGCACGATGCCGGTGGCCACGGCAGAGCGACGCAGGTGCCGCAGCACGGGGAAGGAGTTGGAACGGGTCATCGGCTTGCTCGCAGAAAAAGGGAATTCGATGGAAAGAGCGTCATGGCAGCATTCACCCGCCGGGGCGTCGGCCCTGTACCAGCACGCGCGCGGGGAAATCCAGCGATGCCGGGGGACGCTCGTCGATGCGGCCAACTGCGCGGATCGCCTGCAGTACGCGGTCGTCGGCATCGGCATTGCCGCTGCCACGCAGCAGTTCGACACGGCTCACCGCGCCGTCGGCGTCCAGCCAGATGTTGACCGTCAGCTGGAACGCCAACCGTCGCACCTGCTCATCGCGCGCCACGGCCTGCTGCAGCACATAGCCCAGGTAACGGCCGTAGCTGGCATTGCCGGCGCCACCACTGCCGGTGCCACTGCGGCCACCGCCGCTGCCGGACTGGATGCCGAAGCTGTCGCCGCCGGCCTGCGCATCGGCATCCATGGTCACCGGGTCGGCGGTGTCCGGGGTGGGCGCCTCTTCGGTCGGCTTGGGCACTTCGTCCAGCGGCTCCGGCTCGGGCATCACCTCTTCCGGCTTGGCTTCCGGCTCGCGCTCAGGTTCCGGTGGGGGCGGGGGCGGCGGGGGCGGCAACATCACCATCGGCACCTCGGCCACCGGCCGCCGCGTACTGGCTGTGTTCCTGAACAGCAGCAGCCACACCAGCAGCGCCAACAGCGCGACAGCGGCGGGCACCACCAGCCAGGGCCACCAGCGCCGCCATGCGGGAACCGCGTGGTTGGCGTGGGAGTGGAGTGAGGTCACGTGTTCACCCCTGCACTTTCCCGGTGACCAGGCCCACCTGGTTCAGATCGATGCGACGCAACAGATCCAGCACCTCGACCACACGGGCGTACTGCACCTGCGCGTCGCCGCGCACGATCACCGGRAAATCCGGSGTCAGCGCCTTCTCGGTGCGCAGCCGGTCTTCCAGTTCGGCCAGGTTCACCGGATAGGCATCCAGGAACACCTGGCCGTTGTTGTCCACGGTGATGGCCTTGGTCTTGGGCTTTTCCAGGGCCATGCTGGAGCTGGCCTTGGGCAGGTTCACCTGGATGCCTGGAATGGAGGCGTTGCTGGTGAGGATGAAGATCACCAGCACCACCAGCAGCACGTCGACGAAAGGCGTGACATTGATGCCTTTTTCGCGCTTCTTGATGCCGAACCGCTTTGCCCTGGCCATGGCGATGCCCCTCAGGCCAGCGCCGGACGCGCGACGGCGGCCGGTTCGCTGCGGTCGAACTCTTCGGCGAGGCGCGCGGTGAATTCATCGACGAACACCGACATGTCGGCGGCGATCGCTTCGGCGCGCGATGCCAACCAGTTGTAGCCGAACAATGCAGGGATGGCGACGCCAAGGCCCGCGGCGGTGCACAGCAGTGCGGCGGCCATGCCCGGTGCCACCGAGTTGATGTCCACCGCGCCGGCCATCGCGGCCACCACGAACACCAGCATGATGCCGATCACGGTGCCGAACAGACCCACGTACGGTGCGCCTTCGATGGTTGTGGACAGCCAGTTCATGCGCTTGGACATGYGCTCGCTTTCACGGGTCACTTCTGCATCCATCGACGCACGGATCGAGGTGATCGCCGCGGCGGTCAGGCCATGATGGTGCGAACCGCGACCATCCATTTCCTCCATCGCGATGCGGTACAGCTTCCACAGTGTGGAGTTGTCGCGCACGTGCGGTGCCAGCACGCCGCTGCGCTCCACCTGCTGCAGGGCAGCCACCGGTGCACCGGCCACCTTGCGGTACTGTTCGGAGAACGCCAGGTTGGCGCGGGCCACGGTGCCAAAGTAGCGGCTCTTGGCGATCATGATCGCCCACGACATCAGCATCATCAGGCCCAGCACCACCACCACCACCCACGCATCCACCGGCATTGCCTTGAGGATGAAACCGAAGTGGCTGACGCCAGCCGACTGCTCATCCTCACCAAAGGTCAGCAGGCGCGACTCGGCGCCCTGCGCAGTTGCGTCGGCCAGCAGCAGCGCGGCCGGGCGTGCGACCTTGGAAACGCGCACTTCGTCGATGTCGCCCAGGAACGGCTGCGCCATGGCGATTGCACTGGCATCGCCTGCGGGCGGTGCACTATCGGCACCGATCAGGGCCGCACCCGCCAAGGCCGGCAATGCCGCATCGATCCGGCTCGCTTCACGACCGCCAACCCACAGTACGACCCTGCCCTCGCTGGCCGTTACTGCCACATGCGTCCACTGCCCTGCTACCAACGCCGGTACCGCCTGGCTGCGCTGATCATTGAGGCGTACGTAGGGCACGCCGTTATCCAGGCCGACGATCATCACGTTGCTGCCTTCGCGGCGCGCGTAGAGGGCCTGATCCGGGCCGAGCTGGGCCGGCTTGATCCATGCCGAGAAGGTCATCGCGCCGCCGGCGGCAATCGCCAGCGACGGCGAACCCGGCAACTGCAGCGGCGTGCCGGACAGGCGCGCACCGCGGCCGATGATGGCGCCGTCGGCGGCGGTGAACGCGCCGCTGGCCGGGTTGGCGTAGGCGGTGGTGTCGTGTGCTTCATTGCCGCTGTCGGCGAAGTGAAGAACCGCGCTGTAATCCGGATCGAACACGCGCTGGCCATTGCTGGCAGCCGGTGCATTGCCGTTGCCGTAGTACATCCATACGGTCTGCGGTGCGGTGCCGCTGAGGCTGGGCACATCCACCCAGATCAGCGCCATGCCCAGGCCGGCGTCGTACTGCTCGATCTGGTGGTTCAGCACCGTGTGGCCATCCGCACCGACGAAACGGATGTCCTTGCCACCTTCGGCCACGCCATCGAAGGCGAAGTTGCCGGTGTGCAGGCGCACCAGCACTGGGGTGCGCCCCAGATTGCCGCCGAGCGCAGCACCGCCCGGGCCCGCATCCAGAGTGATCGATTTGCGGTACTTCCACTCGGCCTGCCACCACGGCGTATCGGCGCGGGCAGTGCCGAGCGCGGACAGGCTCAGGCAGAACAACAACAGGGCAAGAACGCGTTGCATGGGAATATCTCCAGGGAATTCGGAAAAGCCGGGCTCAGTAGCTGGTGCCGAGGCTGATGTGCAGGCGATTGGCGCCCTTGGTGGTGGTGGGCCCGTCGCTGAGCGTGCGGCCGTAATCCAGGCGCAGGTTGAAGTGGTCGGTGATGCGCAGGCTGCTGCCGACGCCGACGGCCGACATCCAGTTGCTGTCGGTCTGTTCGGGCAACGGCCGGCGCAGGCCCAGCCAGGCGCCATCAATGAACGTGTAGAAGCGCCAGTCCTGCAGCCCCCACAGGCTGAAGGGACGGGTGCGCCATTCCAGCGTGGCCAGCGCACCGTAGTCGCCGATGCCTTCGGCCGAGCGGTAGCCGCGCGTGGTGTACATGCCACCGGCCGCGAACTGTTCGCCCGACACCAGCGGCTGGTCGGTCATCTGCGCCGACATGCGGACGAACCACTGCGCGCCGCTGTCGAGGGTGTAGGTATCGCTGAGGTCGGCCTTGACCGCGAAGAAGCTCGGATCGGCGTAGGCGCGTTTCCAATCGAACTCATCGCCGGAACTGCCGTAGCCAAGCAGGCTGCGGGTGCCGAACACCATCTGCAGGTTGACACTGAGCTGATGCTTTTCGCCTTGGCGGAAGCCGCTGTAGGCGAAGGTGATCGGCGCGTATTTGAGCGGCGCGAAATCGGAGGCCTGGCCGACCATCGCCACCGATTCGTCCAGGTCCTTGAAGTCGATGCCGGCTGACAACTGGTGCCACCACGCACCGGCCATCGGCAAGGTGTGGTTGAGCTTCAGGCCCAGCGCATGGCCCTTGCCGGTCACGTTGGTCTGGCCGCTGGAAACCACGTTGCTGTCGGAGCGGTAGCCGGACAGTTCCAGCATCCAGTCGGGCCCGGCCAGCGGCAGGCCGTAGGAAGCCGACAGCACGTTGGCCTGGTCCAGGTCCTGCGGGGCGGCAAAGAAGGTGAGCGAGGCGGTGTGGTCGCGCTGCCACAGGTTGTCGTTGCCGATGCTGAGGGTGCTGCGCAGCGGCTCGGTGTCGACGCTGTGGTCGTTGTTGACGCTGGCGCTGTAACGCCACGGCGACGCATCATCCACCTTGAGTTCGACATCCATGCGGCCGTCGGCACCGGGTTTGACGAGCGGGATCACCTGACGCTTGCCGTTGCGGTTGAGTTCGGTCAGCTGCGCCTGTGCCTGGGCGAAGTCCGGCACCACCCCGGCCTGCAGGGCGGGAACGCGGGCGCGCAGCCGCTGCGGATCATTGTGCTGCGCACCGACCACCTTGACCTCACCGACGCGGGTCTCGCTGACCTGCAGGATCACCACGCCGCCGCTGACCTGCTGTTCGGGCAGCTCGACATACACCGACTGGTAGCCCTTGCCCTGGTAGGCGGTCTGCAGGGCCAGCCGCGCTGCCTCGACATCCTGCAATGTGCGGTCCGGGCCGAGGTACGGGGTGACTGCGCGTTCGATCTCGCGCGCATCCAGCACGCTGTTGCCACGCACAAGGTACTCGTTGATGTTGACGCGGGCGGCGGGCGGCGCGTTGGTGGGCGCCTGCTCCTGCGCGGCGGCCAACGGAATCACACACATCAGGCACAGCGGCAAGGGCGCCCAGGCCCCTGCCTTGGTCGGGAAGAACATCAGTGGCGTCTCAATGCGGAAAAGTGGGAAGGCGATGCGGAACGGGTTGGCAGTGGCATCGTCATTGCCGCTTGGCYGAAGACGTGGCCATGCGTGCACGCTGTTCGGCTGTCAGTTCGCCCATGCCCACCACCTGCACCACGCTGTCCGGGTCGTAGCGGTCGTCATCGCGGGCCGGACGGGTACTGCTGGTGGCCTCGCCAAAGCCGAGCACCTGCACGCTGATGGTCGAAGGCTGCGCTTGCTGGGTCTGCCGTTTGACCATCTCCTGCGCGGCCTGCACGGCACTGTTGGCAGCGGTACTGGCCGAGGTCAGCGCACTGACATTCACCGCTGCCACTACCGGGACGCCTGCGGACTTGCCCTGCACCTGGATGTTSTCSGCATTGASCACCYGCAGCGCCGCCAGGTTGACGTTGCCGGAGACACGGATACCGGCCTCACCGGCATCGATGGTGCCCAGCGGAGCAATAAGGTCGATGTCCCCAGGTGCGATCTCCGGGATCGGGTTGAGGGTGGCGATGCCGGCACCGGTGGTGGGCGTGTTCGGCGACAGGGTGACGTTGCCCACGCTGTCGTAGACGCGACGCTGCGGCGTGTAGACCACGGTGGTCTTGCTGCCGCGTCCGGCGTTGATGTCACCGCCGGCCGACCAGGCCAGGATGTTGCCGCCGAAGGTGGTGAAGACGCGGCTCTGGCCGAGCAGAATGCTGTCGCGCGAGTAGATGCTGATGTCACCCTCGCCCTGGGTCATCACGCCCGAACCGGCACCCGGCACGAAGCCGCCGTCGATGCCGACCAGCGTGCGCCCGCCCGGGGTCATGATCTGCACGTCACCGCCGAACTGGGTATGGATGCCGGCGTCGACCACTTCGTAGTACGCCACACCGTAGGACGGGCTGCCCATCGCCTGCCACTCGGCCTTGCTGATATAGGTCTTGCCCGGCGTCGGCCGATCCTTGCCGACACCGTTGGTGCTGATGTACTCATCCACATACAGCGCACTGCTGAACAGGGTGAGGTCACCGTTGTAGCGGCCGCCGTTGTCTGCGCCGGGCAACAGGGTGGCGATCGCTTCACGACCGCGCACGTAGCTGCCGAAGCGCTTGCCGTTGGCATCGTTGTACTCGCGGCCGGCACTCTTCAACTCGGCGTAATAGACATTGCGCAGGAACGCGTGCTGCTGTTCGGCCGGAAGGGCCGCGAAGAACGTGCGCGCATCCATCGTGCCCGCATCGAAATGCAGGCCCAGGCCATTGTCGGCACCGAAGCGGGTGCTCAACCAGTTCACCAGATGCAACTGGCTCTGCAGGCGGAACTCGCGTGCCAACGAGCGTGTGGGAGCATTGCCGCCGCCGACCAGCGACGCAGCACGCGCCTGGTCCAGTTCGGCCTGCTTGCTGGCCAGGAAGGCATCGGCACCGGCGGCATCGCCGCTGTAGCCGAACTCACGCTGCAGCCATTGCGGCAGCGTCAGTTCGCCACTGTAGATCGACACGGCCTTGCCAGGCTGCTCGGACAGCGGCCGCTCCGGATCGGCCAGGTTCACTGCATCCAGGTAGCGCGCGGCAAATGCGTTCCAGTCCGCACCCGCGCCCATGCCGGCGGCCACGACGATGCTGGCACCGCTGGCGCGGTCGCTGGAACCGGCATCGACAACGTTGCCCAGCGATTTGATCTCGCCCTTGTCGGCCAGGTAGACGTTGCGGCCGGCACTCACATCCAGCAGGCCCGGGCCGGTGACGTAGAAGGTGCTGAAGCGGATGTCACGCCCGGCCTGCACCACCGAGATGTCATCGGCATGGCCGTGCGCGATCAGGTTGCCGCGGCCCTCGCCGACGGTGTCCTTCTGGCCCAGGCCCGTGCCGCTGTTGCTGATATCGCGGCCGGCGCGGATCGCCACCGGAATCGAGCCGTCATAGCGGTAGCCATCGCGTGCCTTCAGCCCCAGCTCGGCGATCTGGCCCATGCGCAGGCCAACGATGTCACCCTGCACGGCGTAATAGCGCGCCGGCTGCTGGCCCACGGCGGCGTAGCTTGAGGTCGCCTGGCTGCCAAAGTTCAGCAACGAGGCGTTGCTGATGCGGCCATTGCCATCGGTGATCCAGTCGTTGAAGGCGATGTTGGCCGCCGCAGCGTTGTGGATGCGCGTGGGGCTGAAGCCATTCGGCCCACCACCGGTCTGCGCGGTGATGCCCATGAAAGCTGGATTGAACGGACTGCTGAGTGCCCTCGGGTCGGCGGTGGATGCGGTGATGGCGTAGCCGCTGGCGTAGATCGAGTCGCCCGCAAGCAGGGCCAGCTCGCCCTTGCCGGTGGCGTTGATGAACTGGCTGCCCTGCGGCGCGGGCGCCAGTGTCAGCCCGCGCAGCACGCGCAGTGGTGTGCTGCCGAAGTTGTTGCGCAGCGCGGTGGTGCCCACGCCGTAGTAGAGGCTGCCATTGGCCGCAACCGCACGCAGGATGGAAGGATAGAAATCGCCATCCAGAGTGCCCGATGCGTTGCTGCCACGGCGGTCGATGGCGATGTCTTCGTTGTTGGCGCCACCGGCCCACTCCGTGGTCGGGGTCAGGTTGCCGCCTGCACTGAACAGATCGATGCTGGTGGAAGGTGTCCACAGCGAGAACGAACTCCACCCCTCGCCCGCCACCTGCTGGCCTGCATACGTAAACGGCGTGGCATTGAGCAGCTTGGTGCGGCCGGGATCACCCACGCCGCCGAGCACCAGATCGCCGCGCGTATCCAGCCGTGCTGACGAATCGCCAAGTACCAGCACCGGTCCGCCACCGGCGTAGGCACGGCCTGCCGCGAAAGGATCGCCACCACGCGAATCGATGTGGTCCAGCACGCCGTAGCGCAGTTGCAACCCACCCAGCGCGCCGGCTTCCACGCGCAAGGCACCGCGCAGGTTGACCAGCGTGCTGTTGAGGTCGTGTTCGTTGCGGCGCAGTTCCGCGTTCGGGTTCAGGCTGCCGCCGATACGCAGGTCGAGGTCACCGCCACCGGTCAGCACCAGATCGCCCGCAGCGGTCATGCGGCCACTGCTGCCGACCACCAGGTTCAGGCCCTGGCTGCGCGGTACCAGCGTCTTGTCCAGACTCTGCGCGCCCTGGTTGAGGCGTGCATCGCCGCGGGCGGACTGGATACCGGCATCACCGCCGGCTTCCACCACCAGGTTGCCGCCACCCAGCGTGCCCACGCCGGTGAAGCCGGCCAGGAACGGGGCATTGGCATAGCGTGCGTTGGAATTTGCCAGGTAGCTGCCATCGGCCGAACCGGGCACGTAGGTGCCGAAGTTGACCCACCACGCAACGGGCGTGCCGTCGCTGCCCGGCGTCACGCTGCCGGTGCCCTGTCGCCACAACCAATTGCCGATGGCCACCGAGCCGATCTGCCCACGCATCATGCCGAAGGACACGGTGTTGCGGGGCTCGCCACCCGCGCCGATCAGGTCGCCGACCAGATTGCCACCGGCGCGCACCAGCACGTTGCCACCATGTTCGGGATACCACGCGCTGTAGAGACTCTGCGTGCCGCCGTCGATCAATGGCCGGAAAGCAGCCTCCTGATCCTTCCACAGCAGGCTGCCATCCTTCAGCGCGCCGCGTGGCTGGTTGTAGGGGTCAACGCCATTGCCGGCGGCCAGCGACGACGACGCCGTACCGGCGGTGTACACGCCATAGGGCGAATGCATCTGCAGGTCACCGGCTGCCACCAGGTCGAGGTCGCCGGTGCCGGTACGCAGCACGCTGAACACCTGCTCGCGGGCGGGCCGGGCGATGTCGGCGAACTGCGGCGGCACTCCCGGGTTGGCTTCGTACACCGGCTCCCCCAGGCCCCAGCCATTGAGCTCCAGCGGGCTGGATGTGATCAGGCCGAAGAGGATCAACATGTCGATGTTGTCCTGGGTGATGATTTCGCCGGCAATCACCTGGCTGGGCAGGCCGATCGAGTTCCAGGTATCAGCATCAACGTCCACCGCCCAGCGATACTCGGCGGGGATGCCCGTACCGGGCACCGGCGCGTTCTCCACCAGCACGCCGTAATGGGTATCGGCCAGGCGCACGGTGCCGGTGGCGCCTCGCGCCATGGCGCGGGTGTCGGCCGCCTGCAGATCGGCACCAGCCACCAGGCGCAGGTCGAACGACTGCGAGCCGGCTGCCAGCATCGGCGCCAGTGCCCAGGTACGCCCCTGGTTGCCGTTGGCATCGGCCGGACGCAGGTTGATCGACTCTGCGCTGCCTGGCAGTTTGACGTCGGTTTCCGACGGCAGGATCGCCCCCTTGGCCAGCAGCAGCGGCTGCGCAAGGCTCATGCCTACCGGCAGCGGAACGCCGGCCGGCCAGGTACCGGCTGCCATCGAGGTGGCCGCAGGTACGCGGAAACCCGCGTCCAACTGCGTGCCTGCCGCCAGTGTGGTGGCCTGCGCCAGCACCGTGCCGGCCGCATGCAGCAGCACCCCATTGCCATCGCGGATGGCCGCGCCCAGCACGGTGCCGGCCGGCAACGCCAGCTCGCCTGCCAGGGTCATGCGGGACGGCAGCTGCGTACCCGAGGGCAACTGCATCGCCGCTGCGGGAAGGTCGAAATTGAGTGTACGTCCCGGCTGGAACGCACTGCCGGCATCCAGCGTGACCACCCCGCCATGCGGAATCACCACTTCGCCGCCGAACGGAATACGCCCGTTCGGCAACAGCCAGCCCTTGTCATCCGGTGTGCTGCCCACCAGCAGGCGCGAGCCGTCGAAACCGTCGCTGATGCTGCCGAACACTTCCAGGTCGCCCGCCGCACGCAGCACCAGCGCACCGGCTTCACCGGAACCGTACTGGCGGGTCTTCTGCAGATGCGGGTTGAGGCTGGCGTAGCGATAGCCGGACAGATCGATATCGCCATCGACATGCAGATGGCCATCACGATTGACCAGCGCGTCGGCACTGCTGCTGATCTGTACACCCGGCCGCAGATGGAACTGGTCGCCATAGGCACGCAACCCGGCCAGTTTGCCGTCGATCAACGCCCCGTTGCCCAGCGCGTTGTCGATGAACGCCGTACTGTCGGCATGGATCGTGTCCAGGTACGCCTGGTTGATGACCTGGTAGCTGCGGCCATCCACCGTGGCATCGGTGCCGGCGGCAGCATCGGTGTAGGTCTGGAAAGCATTGACGGTGATCGCGCGGGCACCATCGATGCGTACAGGCGCCGAAGCATCGATCGCCACATCATTGCCACGCGCGCCGCCCAGGCGGGGGGCATTGAGCACAACCGTTC
>NZ_JBFTOJ010000030.1:0-30176 GCF_056397905.1 Stenotrophomonas sp. 05L414_2 | reverse complement strand
GGCCGTTGTTGCGGCCGGCGGCACAGTTGTTGGCGGCACCGGTGCGGCGGCAGACGTCGTTCCACAGGGTCTGCAGGCCGGCGCGCTCGTCCAGCGTCAGCGGCAGCGAGCGGCCGAGGTTGTTGCTCTTGCTGTGGGTCAACGAGGTCTGCCAGGTGCCGAAGCTGTAGCGGCCTTGATGGGTCAGCGAGAGCTGGTCGCGCTCATAGCGCTGGTAGGCGGTGTAGCCCACGCGCGGCTGCACCACGCGGCGGGTGACGGTGCCGCTGCCATTCGGGTTCGGAACCACCGCGTTGCCCACGCGCCACAGGCTGGCCAGGCTGTCGAGGGTGCCGGTCTGGCCTTCGCTGTTGTCGTACTTCTGGCGTGAGACGTCGTAGTCCAGCCACAGTTCGTGGTCGTCGTTGACATGGAAGTTCAGGCGCACGCCGGTGTTCCAGTTGGTGTTGGCCACCGATTTGCCGCCGCCACCGAAACCGATGCTGCGTTCCCACAGCGTGCCGTCGGGCAGGGTCAGCGCATCCCATTCGGGATTGGATGCCTTGGCGTCGTAGTAGCTGCCGCGCACGGCCAGGCCCAGGCGATCCTTGACCAGCGGGCCGCTCAGGTACAGATCGGTGCTGCGCGCGTCGCCGAACTGGTCGTCCTGCTGCACGGTGAAGCCCTGGGTGACCGCGCCGTGCCAGCTGTCCTGGTTGCGGCGGGTGATGATGTTGATGACGCCGCCCATTGCATCCGAGCCGTACAGCGTGGACATCGGGCCGCGCACCACTTCGATGCGCTCGATCGCATCCAGCGGCGGCAGGTAGGCGAACTGGCCACCACCGAAGTTGTTCGGATACAGCTGGCCGGCGTTGCTCTGGCGGCGACCGTCGATCAGCACCAGGGTGTACTCCGACGGCAGGCCGCGCATGGAGATGGTGGCGCGGCCGTTCTTGTCGGTGGCTTCCAGGCCGACGTCGATGCCTTCGACGTCGCGCAGGGCGTCGACCAGGCTGGTGTAAGGGCGCTTGCTCAGCTCTTCGCGGCTGACCACGCTGATGCTGGCCGGTGCATCGACTACCTTCTGCTCGAAACCGGAGGCGGTCACCACCACCTTGTCCAGCGTCTGCGGCGCGCCGCTGGCGGCACCATTGGCGTAGGCGGGCGCCGCGACCGCAGCCAGCACAGCGCTGGTCAACAGATGTCGGGACAGGGACGAACGGACACGATGGCGCTGGGCCATGGCAGATACCTCGAAGGATGTAGGGCAGCGCGATGCAGGGCGCGGAACGCGCACGGCAGGGCAGGGATGGCCCGGTCAGGGGCGGCAGGGGCGAAACAGGCAGCGGTGAGCCGTCGCAACCGCGCAGGCGGTCACGGCGTGCCGTGGATCAGGCGAGCGGCGGCGCCTGGCCGCGTTGCTGGCGGCGCCCGGGCGCATCGGCCCAGGGCATGTCCGGTACGGCCAGCGGCCAGTGCGGACGCGCGCCGGAGGGAACCGACGCGGAGGGAACCAGATCAAGTTCGGTGCGCAGCCAGTGGCTGGCCAGCAACAGCGGCGGGATCGGCTTGTCCGTGGACTTGGCCGGTGCCGAGGCGCAGCGCCGCAGTTTGGCCGGCGCTTCTTCCTGCAAAGGGCTTTCGCCGCCGCGCTCTTCCAGCGGCTGCTGCAGCGCCTGCGGCGCGGCGGCATGGGCGACCGGTAGCAGCGGCAGGGTGCCCAGCAACAGCGTCAACATCGCCACCCACGCCAGCAGGCTGGCCAGCGCAGGCCGACGGCCGCGCATGGCGGTGCCGAGCTGTACAAGCCGAAGCGGGCGAGGGCGGAACGGGCGACGCAAGCGGAGATCCCTGGCTGGCCGGAACATCCGGCGTCAACGGGGCGTGATTGTAATGAGACCCGTTAGCCGTTGCAAATGAGAATGATTGCCAAATTGCCGCAGGGGTGGCCTGATCGGTTCAGACCTCGCTCCAGCGTCGCAGCAGATTGTGGTACACGCCGGTCAGCTGCAGCACCGCGTCGGCATCGCCATTGGTCTGCCGCAGGCGCTCGATGGAAGTATCCATCTCCCACAGCAGACGACGCTGCACATCGTCGCGGATCATGCTCTGCACCCAGAAGAACGAGGCCACGCGCGCACCGCGGGTGACCGGATTGACCTTGTGCAGGCTGCTGGAGGGATACACGATCAGATCACCGGCCGGCAATTTCACTTCGTGCTCGCCGTACGTATCACTGATGATCAGCTCACCGCCGTCGTACTCGTCCGGGTCGGACAGGAACAGCGTGCAGGAGATGTCCGAGCGCAGCTGCTCGCCGTTGRCCAGGTTCATCACCGCGCCATCGACGTGGAAGCCGTAGGTGCCGCCGCCGCTGTAGCGGTTGAAGCGCGGTGGCAGGTACTTCAAGGGCAGCGCGGCGCTGAAGAACAGCGGATGCCGTGCCAGGGCCACCAGAATGGTTTCGCCCAGTTCGCGGCGCAGCGGCGAAGCTTCAGGCAGCTGCTGGTTGTGCTTGGCCTGCGCGCCGAGGTGGCCGACGGTCTCGCGGCCATCGGTCCAGTCGGCTGCGTCGAGCCTGCGGCGGATGTCAGCCACCTGTCCGGCGCTGAGGATGTCGGGGATGTGCAGCAGCATGCGGAAGTCCTCAGCAAGCAGACGGTGCGACCAGCGCGCGCACCTGCGGGTAGGGTGAGGCGGCCAGCTCGGGCACGATATGTGCCATGAACGCGGGACTGCCGTGCTGCAGCGCCAACTGCAGCCAGTGCACGGCCTGTTCGATCTCACCGGCCTGCAGAAGGATGGAGGCGTAGTTGGCCTGGCCGCGGAAATCGCCGGCCTCGGCCGCGCGCCGATACCAGCCCAGTGCAGCCTGCGGATCGCGACCGGTGTCCAATCCATCTTCCAGATGCCGGGCCAGCAGGTTCATCGATTTGGCGTGGCCCAGATGGGCCGCGCGGGTGTACAGCGCCAGTGCCTGTGCACGGTCCTGTGGTACGCCGCGGCCGGTGGCCAGCAGGTTGGCCAGGTTGTACAGGCCCCAGTCCAGTCCGGTGTCGGCGGCGCGCCGGTACCAGACCGCTGCGAGCGAAGGATTGGCGGTGGTGCCCTGGCCCAGCTCATGGCAGCGGCCAAGCATGTTCATCGCCATCGGCGCGCCGTTGTTGGCTGCAGTCTCGTACCAGAGCAGGGCCGCAGCAGCGTCCTGGGGCGTGCCTTTGCCTTCCATGTGCATCTGCGCCAGCAGCAGCTGTGCCTCGACCTGCCCGGCCTGCGCCGCATCGCGGACGCGCGCGAAGGCAGCCTGCGGCTCGTGCAGCAGCAGGTCGGTCAGGGCGTCGGAATCAAAGGGGATGTTGGAAGCCATGCGCGGAGTATCGCCGGAAACAAAAACGGCGGCAGGAGATCCTGCCGCCGCGTGGGTGCTGCGGGTTACATCAGAACTTCACGTTCAGTGCCAGGGTGGCCGAACGACCCGGGGCGATGCTCGCGTAGTGCGACGCGTAGGCCTTGGTGAAGTAGGTCTTGTCGGTCAGGTTCTGCACGTTCAACTGCAGGCTGATGTTGTCCTGGATCGCGTAGCTGGCCATCGCATCGAAGCGGGTGTAGCTGGGGATCCACTTGGTGTTGGCCACATCACCGTACTGCTTGTCGGAGTAGTTGGCGCCGGCGCCGACGGTCAGGCCGAACGGGAAGCGGTAGGTGGTCCACAGGGTGGCGCTGTGCTTGGCGGTGTTCGGGAACACGTTGCCGTTGTACGGCGAGGGCACGTAGATGTTGGACGGGCAGGTACGGCCGGACACGGCGCAGACGAAGCCGTTGTCCTTCAGTTCCGAATCCAGGTAGGTGTAGCCGCCGTACAGGCTCCAGGCGTCGGTCAGCTGGCCGGTGAAGCCCAGTTCCACGCCGTTGATTTCCTTCTTGCCGGCGTTCTGGCTGGTGCCGTTGTCGACGGTCACGCGCGCGTTGTCCATCACGGTGTGGAAGATCGCCGCGGTCAGGTTCAGGCGGTTGTCGAACAGGTCCCACTTGGTACCCAGTTCGAGGTTCTTGGTGTCCTGCGGCTTGAGGTCGGCCACGGCCGCGCTGAGGCCATCGGAACCATCGCCACCGTCCATGCCCGGCGGGGTGGAGGAGGTGCCGTAGGACAGGTAGATGCTGCCGTTGGCGGTCGGCTTGAAGACAATGCCGGCCTGGTAGTTCAGGAAGTCATTGTCGTTGCGCACGCGGGTCGGCGCCTTGCCGGCCACCGGGGTGGTCAGGGTGGTGGAGAAGTCGTCGTAACGCAGGCCGACGTTGATCATCCACTGCGCGTTCAGTTCGATGGTGTCGAACAGGTAAGCGGACTTGGTCTTGGTGCGCTGCTCGACGTCCAGCGCCTTGTCGCTGCGGTACACCGCATGGGTGGCCGCCCACGGATCGTTCGGGTTCGGGTTGTCGAAGCTGGTGCAGTTGTAGCCGGTGGCCGCGCCGGTGGTCGGGCACTTGCTGCTGTTGGTCAGCGGATTGTTGGTGCCCGGGGTCATCAGGTAGCTGCCACGGGTCATCTTCTCGTCGCTGTATTCCGCGCCGGCGCTGTAGCTGTGCTTCAGTGCACCGGTCTGGAAGCTGCCGGTCAGGCTCAGCTGGTCGGCGAAGCTCTTGACGTCGACGGCGCGGCTGTTGGTACGACGCCACAAGGTGCCGTAGTTGTTCGGGTTGCCCTGGCTGTCGTCCGGCTGGGTCCACAGGTAATCGTTGCTGGTGTTGCCCAGGCGCGCGATGTTGCGCAGCTTGTGGCTGCCGAAGTCGTAGCTGCCGTCCAGCGTGCTGATGTCGGCGCGGGTGCGCTGGAAATCGCGGTCCACCAGGCCGTAGTAGTTGTTGCGGTCGGGCACCATCGGGCGGCCGTCCACCCACTTCGACACCGGCGCGCCGTTCGGGTTGCCATACGGGAAGCCGCCTGCGTCGGGCAGGTCGTCGCTCTGCATGTGGTAGTGGCTGGCGATCAGCTGCGCCGGGCCGTTCAGGCCGAACGCGATCGACGGCGCGATGCCCCAGCGGCTGACGTTGGCCGCGTCACGACCGGCAATGTCCGACTCGTGCTTCATCAGGTTCAGGCGTGCGGCGATGCCATCGCCCAGCACGTAGTTGGCATCCACGGTGCCGCGTGCGTAGCTGTCGGTGCCGATGCCCATGCTGGCAGTGGTCTCGTTCTTCAGCTTCGGGGTCTTGCTGACCAGGTTGAGGCTGCCACCACCGGAGTCACGACCGCCGTAGGCCGAGCTCGGGCCCTTGACCACTTCCACCTGCTCCAGGTCGAACACTTCGCGGGTCTGTGAACCGACGTCGCGCAGGCCATCGACGAACATGTTGCTCTGCGAGTCGAAGCCGCGGATGAAGGGGCGGTCACCGGTCGGGTTGCCGCCTTCGCCGGCGCCGAAGGTGATGCCCGGGACCATGCGCAGCGCATCCTGCAGGTTGGTCGCACCGGTTTCGGCGATCAGCTTCTCCGAGACGATCGAGACCGACTTCGGAGTGTCCAGCAGCGCGGCGGTGAACTTCGGCGAGGACGGGTTGAACCAGCTGCCGCGCACCTGGACCTTGTCCAGCTCGGTGGCCTTGCTGGCGCCGGCGTCGTCGGCGGCCTGCGCGGCCAGCGGCGCGAAGCCGGCGGCGAGGGTGGCGGTGGCCAGTACGGAAACGCGAGGTGCGTACTTGCGGGTCTTGATGTGGGTCATGGGTAGGTTGGCGGTGGCTTGGATGGGGAATGAGCGAGAGCTGGCCAGCACGACTCAATGGCGCGATGGCGGCGGCGAGGTTCGGGCAGTGCCAGGCCATGCCTGGCGGCAGTTCAGACGAGGCGAGGCGCACGGCAATGGCCGCAGGGCGCCTCAGATGGCGTGCGGAGCCGGAGGTGCGTGGCCGGGATTCAGGCGCAGCGAGGGGTCGTGCCGCTGCCAGCGCAGGGCATCGGAGTGCCACAGCGGGATGTGGGCCACCAGCGCAGCGCGCGGCGGCGCAGCGCCGGTACAGGGCGTGCCGCTCTCACCGTCCAGCGGAGGTTCCGGGGCCGRCACAGCGTGGTGGGGGCATTCGTCGCTGGAAGGAGCCGGCAGCGGAGCGGCCTGGTCCATGTTGTCCAGATGCGCCTGCCAGCCGGCGTTGGCGGTGTGGCCGCCACGCCCTTCGTGCAACGCCGACCAGCCCAGCAGCAGCGTCAGCAGCGCGGCCACAAGCAGCGGCCACCCCTGACGGGCGAGCTGGCACAGCGTGGCAGTGGGCGCGGACGAAGCCATGGCGCAGGCGGAGGCGTTACGAAGATGTTACGTAGGATAACATCAACGATAATGATTCGCATGTACGGGTGTGGCAGGCCACCCGGAACGGACCCGAAAGGCCCTGGCAGGGCCCTCAGGCTGTTCCAGTAGATCCACCCCATTGGTGGATGCCTTGAACTTCAATCGCGGTCGTCGCGGGTCCAGATGGCGTCGTGTTCGCGCTTCACCGGAAACTTCGGCACTGCGGTATAGGCCGGCGCACACAGGGCGCGGCCATCACGCACGTCGAAGCGCGCGCCATGCAGTACGCATTCAACGCTGCCCTCGGCGGTGTTGAACTCACCCGAGGACAGCTCGAACTCCTCGTGCGTGCATTGGTCTTCCAGCGCGTACAGTTCGCCGTCGAGGTTGAACACCACGATCGGCGTACCGGTGACTTCGTCGAACACGCTCTTCATTTCGCCCGGCAGCAGTTCGGCGCCGGCGCAGACAAAGGTCCAGGCCTCACTCACGCGGTGGCTCCGGCCAGCGGCTTTTCCAGGATCTCGAAGCGCAGGTCGTCGCGCTTGGGGATGCCGAAACGTTCGTCGCCATACGGGAACGGCTTCTTGATGCCGGTGCGCTGGTAACCGCGGCGCTCATAGAAGGCGATCAGTTCGTCGCGGATGTCGATCACGGTCATCTGCATCACCGGCACGTTCCATTCGCGCGCGGCGTGGGCTTCGGCCGCGTCCATCAACTGCTTGCCGACGCCGCCGCCCTGCTGGGCCGGGTCGACCGAGAACATGCCGAAGTAGCCCTTGCCGTCGACGTCGGCGACGTGGGCACAGGCCACGAGCTGGCCGTCGCGTTCGGCCAGCAGGATGGTCGAGCGCGGGCGGTCCAGGTCGCCCTGGATGCCTTCGGCATCGACGCGGGCGCCGTCCAGCAGGTCGGCTTCGGTGGTCCAGCCGACGCGGCTGGCGTCGCCGCGGTAGGCCGAGGTGACCAGGGTGATCAGGGCGGGGATGTCGGCCGACGTGGCGGCGCGGAAGGTCAGAGTGCTCATGGGGGCATTCTAGGTGGGGCGGGGGCGGGCGGGGAGCTTGCTGATTCGGCTGGCTTTGCCGAGTGTGTCGGATACGCCTTGTTGACATGATCTTCATTTTTCATTCATAAATGAAGCAGTACCCGCCCACCGCGTTCAAGCGTGTGGTTGTCTGCCGGAGTGGGTACCGTCCGATCTGATCATCGACAGTGGCGCGATGTGGGCGGGGCTCTCAAGGAAGGTCGATCCAGGGAGGATCTTCATGCAGTCACGGCTCATTGCTCATCCGCGCGCGGCAAACGCCATCAAAGGCCTGCTTCTGACAGCACTGGCCTTCTGCGTACTGGCACCGGTTCCCGCCTCCGCCCAGATCGTGCCTACCTGGCGCCAGGAGTACGACAAGCGCTTGAAGTACGGCGACCTGGTCGAGCCCTTGAAGGGCGAGATCTTTGGCGAGCAGGTCAACCTGTATGACGGTTCGATCAGCTTCAAGGCCACGGATATTTCGATACCGGGCAATGGCAGCTTGCCGATGACGCTGAGCCGCAGTCTCGGCGATGGCGGCAACAGTAATGAGAGCCCTTTCTCCAACTGGAAATTGGATATTCCTTCCCTGTCTGGTGTGCACGGCGACCTGCCTGAGACTGCGGCCGCGGGCTATTGGCTGCCTGCGGCCCGCTGCAGCACCGTCAGCGGACCTCCGTCGTTGGAAGTCTGGAACCGACGGCACACCCAGATCGTCAATTTCAATGCGCACACCTACTGGGATGGCACGCGACTTTCGCTGCCTGGTGGCGGGGGCGAGAGCATTCTGGGAGACGGCGGTGATGCTCGCCAGCCCAAGCCTCAGTTCGGTAAATCCACCCCGTGGAACACCAAAAGCGGTTGGACGTTCACTTGTCTGGGCTCGCTCAAGAGTGGCCAGGCCGGTGAAGGCTTCCTGGGGCACGCACCTGATGGTTCCAAGTACTACTTTGACTGGATGGTGGCACGTCCGGTCAATCCTGCGACCCTGCAGCCATTTGGTCCGGAGAGTAATGCTCAATTGCAGCGCAGGCGCGTTTACCTGTACCCCTCCCAGATTGTGGATCGGTTTGGCAACTGGGTGCGCTATGAGTGGAATGGCGACCGCCTCGAACGCATCTTTGCCAGTGATGGTCGTGAAATCAGCCTGGCGTACAACGCTGACGGATTGATTGCATCAGCGACGGCAGCTGGGCGCACGTGGACGTACGGGTATACCGCAGCCAATATCCTCCAGACGGTAACGCTGCCGGATGGGACCCAGTGGGTCTACAACCTTCCGCCGCTTTCCGTCACCCGCAAGTATGCCGACTACACCGGGCAGAACATCTGGGAGTACATGGACTATCCGGTGACCTGCGCCCGGATGAACAAGATCATACCCACTGAGATTGCGGCGACTGTCCAGCATCCTTCGGGGGCAGTGGGTACGTTCTTGTTCCGCCCGTTCCGCCACGGACGGAAGAACGTAACGTTCGACTGCCAGACATCTGGTGACAATCATCTGTACGAAGAAGGCTGGAACTACACGCCTGTCTACCGTGACGCGCAGTCGCTGGTAGCAAAAACAATCACTGGTCCGGGTATGCCTGTTGCGCAGTGGACCTATCAGTACACCAATCTTGATGGCGCCTACGCGCAGGATCTCGGCGGACCGGCCATTCCTCCGGGCCAGGCCGAACCGAAAATCACCACCGAGACTCTGCCTGACGGCGTTGTACGTGTGTATGAATTCGGCAAGGAGGTGGCGTACAACGACGGTCTGCTGTTGTCGACCACCACGCGCTCGGGCGGCACCGTCGTGCGCGTCGACCGCAACAACTACTATCCCGACGCCCAGCTTGACTCGGCGCCATTCCCGAAAGAAGCCGGCAAGGACTTCAAGTACGGTGCGAACGACCTCAAGGCACACTACAACAGGCCCGTACAGTCCACCGTGGTGGAACAGGATGGCGTGCAGTTCACCCGCACGGTCCAGGCTTTCGATGCCTTTGCACGCGAGGTGAGCGTCGTCGAGGGCAACTCAGCCGGACAGAGCCGCGCCAGCACAACCACCTACTACGACAACCTGGCGCTATGGGTGAATGGCCAGTCAGCGCGCAGCGTAGTCAATGGTGTCGAGCAGTCACGCACCGAGTTCGACACGACCAATGCGTTGCCGCTGCGCGCTTATGCCTTCGGCCGGTTGGCGCAGCAGGTGACCTACGCGGCTGATGGTACGGTGGCATCGGTTGCCGATGCCCGTGGCAACACCAGCCAYCTGTCCGSGTGGAAGCGCGGTGTSCCGCAGCAGTTGCGGATGCCGGCCACGGCTGAATCTCCCAATGGGGCGACGCGCACCGTTGTGGTGGACGACAACGGCTGGATCACCTCGTTGACCGATGAAATCGGAGCAACCACCAGCTTCAGCTACGACAGCATGGGGCGCCTGCGCAGCCAGCAGTTCCCCGGTGGCGACACCGTGAGCTGGAATGCGGTCACCATGGACCTGCAGCGGTTGGGCAGCGCGCAGTTCGGCGTGCCGGCCGGCGCCTGGAAGCATTCACGAACCCAGGGCGGGCGACGGACCGATACCTATCTGGATGCCATGTTCCGCCCGGTGCTGGTCACTGAAAATGCAGACAACGTTCTCGATAGCGCAGTCGTGACCCGCTACGACACCAGCGGCAAGACGGTGTTCGCGTCCTATCCGGTTCGCCAGCTTTCCGACATCAATGCGGCGTTTGACGGCACCACCACGCAGTACGACGCGCTGGGTCGACCGGTCGTGGTCAGCCAGTCGTCCGAACTGGGTGCCTTGGTAACTCGCACCGAGTTCGTGGGCAACCTGTCGGTGAAGGTAACCAATCCACGCGGACAGTCGACCACAACACGGCACCTGGCCTATGACCAGCCCACCTATGAGATGCCGTTGATACTGCAGCATCCAGAAGGGGTAGTGACCGAGATCCAGCGCGACGCTCTCGGCAAGCCGCTGGCGATTACCCGTAGCAGCGCCGACGGCAGCCAAGCGCTGACCCGCCGTTATGTCTATGACGGTTACCAGCAACTCTGCAAGACCATCGAGCCGGAAACCGGGGCGACCGTGCAGGACTATGACGCTGCCGGCAATGTACTGTGGTCGGCTGCCGGCACGGGCCTGACCAGCGCCGCAGACTGCAACCGCAGCGAAGCACTCGCCACTGGCCGCGCCGTGCAGCGCAGCTATGACGCTGCCAATCGACTGCTGGCGCTGACCTTCCCCGATGGCCGCGGCAACCAGGTCTGGTCATATACGCCAGATGGCCTGCCCGCAGAAATCAGTACGCAGAACGATGCCGGCCGTCCGCTGGTCATCAATCGCTACCAGTACAACCATCGTCGTCTGCTCAGCAGCGAGACGCTGCAACATCCAGACTTCGGCAATCTGAGCCTGGCCTATGGCTACGATGGCAACGGCGCGCTTGCCAGCAACACCTACCCGGGCGGGCGCATCGTCAGCTATGCCCCGGACGCCCTCGGCCGCGCCACATCGGTGGGGGGCTATGCGAAGGAGGCCAGCTATTTTGCCAACGGCGCCTTGGCGCGCTTCGTATATGGCAACGGCATTGTCCATGCGATGAGCCAGAATGCTCGCGGTCTTCCTGACCGAAGTCGCGATGCCACCGCTGCGGCCGCAGTGCTCGATGACAGCTACGACTACGATGCGGGTGGCAACGTGATGGCCATCTCTGATGGCTTGCCGGGTGCGCCAGGCAATCGTGACATGGCCTATGACGGGCTGGATCGACTGCGCTCGGTTACCGCGCCGGGCTTTGGCAACGCGCTGTATGAGTACGACGCACTGGACAACCTGCGCCGGGCCAAGGTCGGCAGCCGGGATCGCACGCATTATTTCGATCCGACCAATCGTCTGGTCAACGTTGTCGATACTGGCAGCAGCGCGACCGTTGTCGGTCTCGGCTATGACGTGCAGGGTAATCTTTCGATCCGCAATGGCCAGGCGTTTGGTTTCGACTACGGCAACCGCCTGCGTACGGTGGGAACGACGGAAGCCTATATGTACGACGCGCATGGACGCCGGGTGAAAGCATGGAACAGCGAAACGGGCGTGATCTACTCGTTCTATGACAATGGCGGCGTGCTGCGTTTCCAGCGCAATGAGCGCACGGGAAAGCAGACGGACTATCTGTACCTGTCCGGCAGCCTGGTGGCGCAGGTGCACGGCGAGGCTGCACCCAGTGCTCCGGCGCTGAGCGCTCCGGGCTACATCACCCAAGGCAGCGTCAACCTGACGTGGAGTCCGGCCGGCGGCGCCAACCGCTACGAACTGCAGCGCGCCCAAGGGGGCAACTGGAGCACGATTTTCGACGGCGAGGCGCAGGCATTCACCAGTAGCGGTCTGGTCACCGGCACCTATCAGTTCCGAGTGCGCGGATGCCGCGTGGTCTGTGGCGAGTGGAGCAACACCGCCTCGGTCGCCGTCGAGCTGCCGCCGGCTGYAGTGCCTGTGCTGAGCGTGCCGACAACTGCATTCAACGGCAACTACAGCATCAGCTGGTCGGCCTCTGCCGGCGCAGAACGCTTTGAACTGGAGGAGAGTGCCAATGGCGGAGCCTGGACGCAGGTTCACAATGCGGCGGGCCAATCCAAGGCATTCAGTGGCAAGCCGGCAGGCAGCTTCAACTATCGTGTCCGTGCATGTAATCCGGTGGGGTGTACCGAATACAGCAATGGCGCCRCAGTGACGGTGGTCTACCCGCCTGTCGGTGCTCCTGGAGTATCAGCGCCGGCTCGTTCGGCACCCGGCAGCATTGGCATCGGCTGGAACGGGATTGGCGGTGCCGATCGTTACACACTTCAGGAAAGTACCAATGGCGGCGGTTGGGTGACCCTGTTCGATGGCAATGCGGGGTCCTTTGCCACGCCTGCGCGTGGAGTGGGTAGCTATGCCTACCGCGTCGCCGCCTGCAACGGCGCTGGATGCGGGCCGTGGTCGGCAACGGTGACGGTCGCAGTCATCGGACCGCCGACGATCGAGCCGGTGATCAGCGCGCCGGGCCTGGTGAATGTGCCGCAGTACAGCTTCAGCTGGTCAGTACCCGCCAATAGTGAGAGCTTCATCCTGGAGGAGAGCGCCAACGGCGGTGGATGGACCGTGGTGCATAACGGCGGTGCGAACAGCTTTGGTGCAAACAGAGGCAATGGCAACTACGCCTACCGTGTACGTGCCTGCAACTTCGCGGGGTGCAGCCCATATTCAGGCATCGTAAGCGTTTCAGTCGTGCTTCCTCCGGCTGCCACCCAGATTTTCCTGGCGGAATGGTTGTCTACGCGCAAGGCCCCCTACCAGGTGCAGTGCACCGTCTCCTGGCGAGCCGTGCCCGGCGCAACGGAGTATCACCTTGAGCCGTCGGGGGCTGGACGCCGTCTATACACCGGGCCTCTGACTTACGTGCAGTCAAACAACGGGAATTACTGCGCAAGCTTGTACATCGTTCGCGCCTGCAATGCCGGCGGCTGTTCGGAATGGTCTGCGGGCTTCCCTGTCACCCGCGGCGTACTGAGCTGGGACTGAGCCATGAATGGAATCACTTCTCTACTGATTCGCGCAGCGCTTCTTGTGGTGGCGACACTGGCCGGTGCTGCACCGGCTGCGGCCCAGGAAGTGGTGGAATACATCCACACCGACGCACTGGGCTCGCCGGTGGCGATCACCGATGCCAGCGGAAATGTCATCGAGCGTACCGTATATGAACCGTATGGAGGCGTGGTCAATCGGCCATTGAAGGATGGTCCAGGGTATGCCGGGCATATGACGGACTCTGTAACCGGGTTGAACTACATGCAGCAGAGATACTTCGACTCAAGTTTGGGTACCTTCCTCTCGGTGGATCCAGTCACTACTGTCGAAAATCCCTATGCAAATTTCCAGCGTTACAGGTATGGAAATGGGAATCCCTACAAGTTCGTCGATCCAGATGGCGCTGATGCGATATATTTTTCAGATGTTAATGTTCTGGTGATTCCGGTTAATTTTACGGGTCCCGCTGCAACAAAATCCAATGTGGAAGCGATCAGGAGTCGGGTTGATTCAATTGCTTCCGAGTATCGAGGGATTAAGGTTCGTTTGCAGGTCCTGGGTTCCGCCGGTGGTCATGGCCAGAATTCAATGAATTTGGGGCCTGGAAAGGATTACGCAAACTATCCTCGTGCCGGTCAGGGGGTATATGGCGGAATCGGCGGGAGGACGGCTCATATCGATAGCTCCGAGAGCAACTGGATAGGCGCGGCAGTTCACGATATCCTGCATTTTGCAGGCGCCCCGGAAGGGTATCGTGATGTGGGGTCGCGAGATGGGCGTACATCGAGCCCCATGGAGGGGTACTCTTCCGATCATATTATGGCTGATCGAAATGGTACGCGAATTACTGCGAGGGATGAGGATGCGATGCTGAGTAATGACACGACATCGAGGCATCGGTTGAGCGATTTCAAGGGGGTCTTTAGGGTTGAGGGGCGACTTGATGCAAAACGCCTCGATAAGCAGTTTTCAGGGAAATAACCAACCGGATACTCCGATGAATATTTCAACTTTACTGGCCTCCGTCATATCAATTTTTCTTCTTTCTTCCTGCGGTCAGCAGCGCGGCTGCCATTTGCAGGTTATCAATCAAGATCATGACAGTTCATCATCCCAGAAAATATTTGCTGAAGTGGATGACGTCATTCGTTCGCGCTCTGTGGATGGCGGAGTCGAAGTAAAGGCGGAGTTGGTGGTGTCGCAACTTGAGCTGTCCCGGGAAGGAAAGAGAAGGAGGAGGCTTTTCTATGTATTGATGGATGGAGAGGGGAGGTTCATGGATGCATCCACATGTGATGTCGGAGAAGGTCAATGTGCTTCGGTTGTTTCGAAAAAAATGGTGAAACTATGTGGCGAGGTCTGAATTTATTGCATTAATCCATCGGAGCATATATTGGTGAGTAAAGTCCAGTATTCTGATCGCATTCGAAGATCAATAGTCGTAATTTTTGCAGCGATTTGCCTGGCTGGCCTTGTTGCGTGTACTAGTGAAGTGGCGAGTTCGGGTGGGGTTGTCAATCATCTCCCGAACAATGCAAGGGCAAATCAATACGCTGCGGCGCTCCGCTCCAGTTCTGTCGCCGGAGGCGCATCGAGGGAGCAAATGTGTGAGGTCCATTTGATTGATGTTCGGCAGTCATTCGATCAGGAGGGGAATGAAAAGCTGAGAAGCTATTTCGTTTTGACCAATTATCGAGGGATTTTTGTGTCGGCGGACACCTGTGGACTGTCCGTGGGTGACTGCGTTGCAGTTATTGCAAAGAGGTCGAGTTCTGAATGTCGACTGCCGCCGAGAGATTAGGAGAGCGCCAACGGCGGCGGCTGGACTGTGGTGCATAACGGCGGTGCGAACAGCTTTGGTGCCAGCCGTGGAAAAGGCAGTTATGCCTACCGGGTGAGAGCCTGCAACTTCGCCGGGTGTAGCCCCTGGGACAGTTGGGCTTGCCTGTGCAGATGACGTTTACGGTTGTCGTGCAGTAGATCAGCATTGGCCATCTTGGGACGCAAAAACGCCACGGTCTCCCGTGGCGTTCGCATCTTCCCATCTGTTACTGAAGCCTCACCCCAGCAACTTCCGCACCTTCGTCAACGCAGCCATGAACCGCTCGATCTCTTCATGCGTGTTGTAGAACGCCAACGACGCACGGCAGGTCGCCGCCACGCCGTAGTACTGCAGCAGCGGATGCGCGCAGTGCTGGCCCGAGCGCACGGCCACACCTTCCAGATCCAGCAGGGTAGCCAGATCGTGCGCATGGGCGCCGTCGATCAGGAATGACACCACCGCGGCCTTTTCCGGCGCTTCGCCGATGATGCGCAGGCCGTCAACCCGGCGCAGCTCTTCGGTGAAGTGCGCCAGCAGCTCGGCTTCGCGCGCTTCCACGTGGTCCAGGCCGACGTTCTGCAGATAGTCCGCCGCCACGCCGAGGCCGATGAAACCGGCGATGTTGGGGGTGCCGGCTTCAAACTTGTGCGGGGCGTCGTTGAATACGGTGCCGTCGAAGCTGACTTCCTTGATCATCTCGCCGCCGCCCAGGAACGGCGGCATCGCGTCCAGATGCTCGCGACGCGCCCAGAGCGCACCGGTGCCGGTCGGGCCGCACATCTTGTGGCCGGTGATGGCGTAGAAGTCGCAGCCGATCGCGGTGACGTCGACCTTGCGGTGCGGTGCGGCCTGCGAGCCGTCGACCACGGTGACGATGCCGCGCTTGCGCGCTTCGCGGCAGATCTCGCGCACCGGGTTGATGGTGCCGAGTACGTTGGAGACATGGGCCACGGCCAGCAGCTTGACCTCGGCGGTCATCGCCGCGCGCAGCGCGTCCAGGTCCAGCGCGCCGTCGGGGGTGATCTCGGCCACGCGGATGGTCGCGCGGGTGCGCTGGGCGACCAGCTGCCACGGCACGATGTTGGCGTGGTGTTCCATGCGCGACACCAGGATCACGTCGCCGGCCTTCAGCCGGGGCAGGGCCCAGGAGTAGGCAACCAGATTGATCGCGAAGGTGGTGCCGCTGCACAGCACCAGGTCGTTGCTGCGCACGTTGAGGAAACGGGCCAGCTTGTTGCGTGCGCCTTCGTAGGCGTCGGTGGCCTCGGTACCCAGCGCATGCACGGCACGGCTGACGTTGGCGTTGTAGCGGCGGTAGAACTCGTCCACCGCGCCGATCACCTGCACCGGCTTCTGGCCGGTGTTGGCGTTGTCGAAATAGACCAGCGGCTTGCCGTGCACTTCGCGCATCAGCAGCGGGAAGTCCAGGCGCACGCGCGCCCAGTCGGGGGCGTCGGCGGGTGCTTCGATCGGTCGCGGGGTGGACAGGTTCATGCCACGCCCGCCTCGGCCAGGGCCTTGTCCAGCCGGCGTGCCAGCTGTTCGCGCAGCGCTTCGGGCAGCACCTTCAGCGGTTCGTGGCAGAACGCGGCGCTCAGCAGCGCCTGCGCCTGGGCCTGCGGCAGGCCGCGCGAGCGCAGGTAGAACAGCGCGTTGGCGTCGAGCTGGCCGACGGTGGCACCGTGTGCGGCCTTCACTTCGTCGGCGTCGATCACCAGCGTCGGCTGGGTATCGATCTCGGCGTCGGCCGACAGCAGCAGGTTCTTGTTGGACAGGTTGGCGTCGGTGCCATCGGCACCGGCACGGATCTGGATGCCGCCATGGAACACCACGCGGCTGCGGTTGGCGGCCACGCCACGCCACTGCAGCTCGGCGCTGGTGTCGCGGGCGATGTGGTCGATGCCCAGGCGGGTATCGACGTGGCGGCGACCRTTGCCGAGCAGCACGCCRTTGGCGGTCAGCTGGGCGTTGTCGCCTTCCAGGCGCACGTTCAGCTCATGGCGGCTGAGCGCGGCACCCAGCTCCAGGTCCACGCGGTGGTACTGCGCGTCCTTGGCCAGCACCGCGTCGGTACGCAGGAAGCTGGTCTGGCGCGCGCTGCCGGCCTGCACGCGGGCGTGCTTGAGCACCGCATCGCGGGCGACGTGGGCGTGCAGTACCGTGTTGTCCAGATGCGCCGAATCACCGACGCTGAAGCGGTGCTCGACCACGCCCAGGCTGGCGCCGGCACGCAGTTCGATCAGGTGGCGGTGGTGCCAGGCCAGATCGGTGTCGCCGGCCACGCTGGCGAATACCAGCTGCAGCGGCACCTCGACCTGCACGCCGTCGTCCACGCGCAGCACCACGCCTTCATCGGCGAGGGCRGCGTTGAGGCGGGCGAASACWTCGTCGCTGCGWTCGWARCGRCGGCCSAGGAAGCGCASGGCGTCMTCGCCRGCGGCCAGYGCSGAGGACARCGTCTSCAGCTGCACGCCGGCCGGCAGGCCCTGCACGTCGCTCAGCGCGTCGTTGAGGCGGCCATTGACGAACACCAGGCGCGGTGCCGGGATGTTCTCCAGCGCGGCGGCATCCAGCAGCGCCGGGGCCAACGGTGCGGCCGCAAAGCTGCGACGCTCCAGCTGGCGCAGCGAGGTGTACTTCCAGGTTTCGCTGCGTGCGCCGGGCAGGCCGTCGCGCAGCACGCTGTCGAGCACTTCGCGGCGCGCATCGCTGCCGCAGAAGGCCTGGGCCATGGAATCGAGCAGGGCGCTCATCAGACCGCCGCCTCGGGCACGACCCGGTCCTTCAGGAAGTCATAGCCGTGCGCTTCCAGTTCCAGCGCCAGTTCCGGGCCGCCGCTCTTGACGATGCGGCCATCGGCCAGCACGTGCACGACGTCCGGCTTGATGTAGTCCAGCAGGCGCTGGTAGTGGGTGATGACCAGGAACGAGCGGTCGGCGCTGCGCAGCGCGTTGACGCCGTCGGCCACGCTCTTCAGTGCATCGATGTCCAGGCCCGAATCGGTTTCGTCCAGGATCGCCAGCTTCGGCTCGAGCACGGCCAGCTGGAAGATCTCGTTGCGCTTCTTCTCGCCACCGGAGAAGCCTTCGTTGACGCCACGGTGCAGCAGTTCGTCCTTCAGGTGCAGCACGGCCAGCTTCTGCCGCACCAGCTTGAGGAACTGCATGGAATCCAGTTCTTCCTCGCCGCGCGCCTTGCGCTGTGCATTCAGCGCGGCGCGCAGGAAGTAGGTGTTGTTCACTCCGGGGATTTCCACCGGGTACTGGAATGCCAGGAACAGGCCGGCAGCGGCGCGCGCTTCCGGGTCCTGGTCGAGCAGGTTGACGCCTTCGAACTGCACGCTGCCTTCGCTGACCTCATAGCCGTCGCGGCCAGCCAGGACATTGCCCAGGGTGGACTTGCCGGCGCCGTTGGGGCCCATGATGGCGTGCACCTGGCCGGGCTTCACTTCCAGGGACAGGCCCTTGAGGATTTCCTTGTCGCCGATGCGGGCGTGGAGGTTTTCGATCTTCAGCATGATGGGGGTTTCCGTGGTGCGGGCCGGGGCCCGCCGGTAAAGAGAATGCGTTGTGCGAGGGCAGGGCGGGCGATCAGCCSACCGMRCCTTCCAGCGASACTTCCAGCAGCTTCTTGGCTTCCACCGCGAAYTCCATCGGCAGYTCGCGGAASACCTGCTTGCAGAAGCCGTCGACGATCATCGACACCGCGTCTTCCTGGCTGATGCCACGGGCGCGGCAGTAGAACAGCTGGTCGTCGGAGATCTTCGAGGTGGTGGCCTCATGCTCGACGGTGGCGCCGGGGTTCTTCACCTCGATGTAGGGGAAGGTGTGGGCGCCGCACTGCTTGCCGATCAGCAGCGAATCGCACTGGGTGTAGTTGCGCGCGCCGTCGGCATTGCGGTCCACCTTGACCAGGCCACGATAGGTGTTCTGGCCGCGGCCGGCGCTGATGCCCTTGCTGATGATCTTGCTCTTGGTGCGCTTGCCGACGTGGATCATCTTGGTGCCGGTGTCSGCCTGCTGGCGATGATGGGTCAGTGCCACCGAGTGGAACTCGCCGACCGAGTCGTCGCCCAGCAGCACGCAGGACGGGTACTTCCAGGTGATCGCCGAGCCGGTCTCGACCTGGGTCCAGGTGACCTTGCTGCGCGCGCCACGGCATTCGGCACGCTTGGTGACGAAGTTGTAGATGCCGCCGACGCCATTCTCATCGCCCGGGTACCAGTTCTGCACGGTGGAGTACTTGATCTCGGCATCGTCCAGCGTCACCAGCTCGACCACCGCCGCATGCAGCTGGTTCTCATCGCGCATCGGCGCGGTGCAGCCTTCCAGGTAGGACACGTACGCCTTCTCTTCGCAGATGATCAGCGTGCGCTCGAACTGGCCGGTGTGGCCGGCGTTGATGCGGAAGTAGGTGCTCAGTTCCATCGGGCAACGCACGCCCTTGGGAATGAACACGAAGCTGCCATCGGAGAACACCGCAGAATTGAGCGCGGCGAAGTAGTTGTCGCCCACCGGCACCACGGTGCCCAGGTACTGTTTGACCAGTTCCGGGTGCTCCTTGATGGCTTCGGACATCGAGCAGAACACGATGCCCTTTTCGGCCAGTTCCTTGCGGAAGGTGGTACCGACGGACACCGAGTCGAACACCGCGTCCACCGCTACGCCGGCCAGCTTGGCGCGCTCGTGCAGCGGCACGCCCAGCTTGTCGTAGGTGTCCAGCAGTTCCTTGGGCACGTCATCCAGCGAGGCGTACTTCGGGCCCTTCGGCGCGGAGTAGTAGCTGAGCGCCTGCAGGTCGATCGGGGCGATCTGCAGCTTGGCCCAGTTCGGCATCGGCATGGTCAGGAAGTGGCGGTAGGCGTCCAGGCGCCACTGCGTCATCCATTCCGGCTCTTCCTTCTTGGCCGACAGGGCGCGGATGGTGTCCTCGTCCAGGCCGGCGGGAAGGGAGTCCGACYCGATGTCCGTGATGAAGCCGGCCGAATACTTGCGGCCGAGCTGCTCATGGATCTCGCGGTTGGGGGTGTCGTCGCTGGCGACGGTTTCGATGGTTTCGGTGGCCATGGGGGGCTGCCTACGGATCAGGAGACGACGTCGACAGCGATGGTGCGGCGCTGTTCTTCGTCGACAAGGGGAAGAGGGGGCAGGATCTGCGCCAGGCTGACATCGCGCAGGGCCTCGGAGACCACGTCGTTGATCAGCCGCCAGCTGCTGCGCGCGCCGCACTTGGGCGCCATGCCGCACTGATGGTGGTCGTGGCTGCACTCGGTCAGGGCCAACGGCCCTTCCATGGCTTCAACCACTTCAAACAGCGAGATCTCGATCGATGGGCGGGTCAGCCGGTAACCGCCGCGGACGCCGCGCAGGCCTTCGACCAGGCCGGCCTGGGCCAGTGGCTTGAGCACCTTGCTGACGGTGGGCGGCTCCAGACCGGTGAATTCGGCCAGCTCGGTGGCACTGAGCACCTCGCCCGGACGGGCGGCGAGTACGGTCAGTACGACGGTGGCGTAATCGGTGAGCTTGGTGACGCGCAACATGGGATGCGAGTGGTTCTTAAAGCGGACTGAAATTGTACGCTTTTATTCGCCGGCATCCAACCCGGCCATTCAGCGGGCGCTTGGGCCCGGCCGGAGGGCAGTCGCCAAGGGCCGCCATCGGGGCGACATGCTGCGGCATGGGGGTGATTTTCGCAATCACCCGGAATGGGCGAGAATCAACGTTCCTTCCGCTGCAAACGTCTCTTGCCGATGCCCAAGAAGATCCAAGCCCGCAAGTCCGCCATCCACGGCAACGGTGTGTTTTCCGTGGCCCCGATCAAGCAGGGCGAGCGCGTGATCCAGTACAAGGGCCTGCTGCGCAGCCACGGCGATGTCGATGCCGATGACAGTGGCGACGTGGAAAGCGGCCATACCTTCCTGTTCACCCTCAACGACGACTGGGTGATCGATGCCAACTACAAGGGCAACGACGCGCGCTGGATCAACCACAGCTGCGACCCGAACTGCGAGGCGGTGATCGAGGAAGACGAAGACGGTGACAGCCGCGGCGACAAGGTCTTCATCGAGGCGCTGCGCGATATCAAGGCGGGCGAAGAGTTGACGTACAACTACGGCATCACCCTGGCCGAGCGCCACACGGCCAAGCTGAAGAAGATCTGGGAGTGCCGCTGTGGCTCGCCCAAGTGCACCGGCACGATGCTGCAGCCCAAGCGCTGATCCGGTAGCGCCGGGCCATGCCCGGCGAGCGCGAAGCGCGGGCGGAACCAGAAGCCGCCGGGCACGGCCCGGCGCTATCCGGGCGATTCTCCACCTGCCGTGCACGTGAGGGTCACCGCCGTTCAAGGGCCACTCGGCCACCCTGTGCGCTCCCCCCTATCTGGAGCACGACATGGCACAGCGTCTACGCGGCAAACAGATCGCCATCCTCGCCACGCATGGTTTCGAGCAGTCCGAACTGATCGAGCCCAAGCACCTGTTGGAAGCGGAGGGCGCGCGCGTGAGCGTGGTGTCGCCGGCCAAGGAGGCGAGCATCAAGGGCTGGAAGGACAAGGACTGGGGTGATTCGGTCGCCGTGGATCAACCACTGGATGGCGCCGACGCCGGCGGTTTCGATGCGCTGGTCTGCCCGGTGGCGTGATCAATCCGGACACCCTGCGCACCAACGAAGCAGTACTGGATTTCATCCGCAGCATGGCCGGTGCCGGCAAGCCGGTGGCCGCGATCTGCCACGGCCCCTGGCTGCTGATCAACAGCGGGCTGGCGGAGGGACACGAGGTCACCTCGTGGCCGTCGCTGCAGCAGGACCTGGCCAATGCCGGCGCGCGCTGGCGCGACGCGGAAGTGGTGGTGGACGGCAACCTGATCACCAGCCGCAAGCCCGATGACATTCCGGCCTTCAGCGAGGCGGTGGTGAAAGCGCTGGCGGCGTAATGCGGCGCTGGTAGTGCCGGCCGCTGGCCGGCACGTGCGTGAAAGGATTGCCGGCCAGCGGCCGGCACTACCTTATTTGCCGAGGATGCCCGCCGGCACCAGGTCGCCCAGGTTCTGGTTGAAGGTCACCACCAGCTTGCCGTTCTTCACCTGTGCCGACTGCACCTGCAGGGCGCCGAGCAGTCCGGCCACGGCCGGGTCCAGCTTGTAGATCGGTTCGCGCTGGGCGTAGTCGCTCAGCCATGCGTTCAGCAGGCCACGGGTCCGTGAATCGAGACGGCCACCCTGGCTGGCCGGAGTGAAGTCATCCACGCTCGGCTGCTGCAGGTGGAAGCCCTGGGTCTGCGCGTCATAGCGCAGGCCACTGCTGAGCTTCACCGTACCCAGCTTGGCCGGGTTGCCGCCGGCGGTGGCCAGCGCCACGTCCATGCCCAGGTTCAAGCGCTCGCCTGCGGGCAGGCTCAGCTGCGGGTGGCTCATGGTCAGCGCGATCAGGCCGCCCAGCGCGTCCTGCGTGCGCGGGAAGCTGCCGTCCAGATACTGCTGCACGTCGCTGGCGCCAACCGCCAGTTCGCGACCGGAGATCGAAGGGGCGGCCTGCGCACCGATCGCAGCAGCAATCAGCACGGTCGAGGCGGCTAGGCGGGTCATCAGGGAACGCAGGCGCATGGCGGTGACCGGAAGAAGGATCCAAGAGGCCTACAGAGTAGCTTTGCCCGCTGAATCGCGGGTACACACGGTTGCAACGGTTCAGTCCAGCGTTGGTTGCAGGCTGGCCGACTGGATCTGCCAGCTGCGGCCATCGGCGCTGGGCTGCACCCGGTACCAGCCGTGGTAGCGGAAGGTGCCGTTGGCGGTCACCGCGCGGATCTTCACTGGCACCTCCAGCAGGCGTGGCGGCTGCCCATCGTCGCGTGGCAACGCCACGTCACTGTCCAGGCGCAGGCTGCGCACGTCGGGCAGCAGGCGCAGCACGGCATCGTCGGCACGGCGCGGGTCGGCGGGGGCATAGGCCCAGGCTGCATCGCTGCGCGATGTGTTGCGGTTGAGCAGATCCAGCATGTAGCGGTTGAGCATCGCTGCGGGCGTTTCGCTGCCGTTGGCAACGGCGCCATACAGCGGATCGATGGCGATCGCGTCAACGGTAGCGGCCTGCGGTGCCGCTTTCGTCGTCGGCACCGACGGGGCGGTTGTGGCGGCGCTCGCGTCGCGCCCGGTGGCATCGACCGGGGGCGCCGGGTTCGAACACCCCGCCACAAGCAGCGGGATCAACAAGGAAATAAAACCGCGCATGTCTGCCTCCTCCCCGAGGCGACCTGAAAGGCGGCAGTGTAGCGGCCGGGGGCCGCTCAGCGCGAAGTGGTCAGCGCGAAGAGGGAAGCCGTTCCAGCGCGTCCAGCGCCGGCAGGACCTGCGCGGCGACCGCTGCCAGTGCATGGCCGTCGGTGTCGGCATGGCGCTGCACGATGTCACGCAGCAGCTGGGTGGCCACCACCAGGGTGGCACGTTCGTCACCGCTCAGGCCTGCCGTGCGCGGGGCCGATTCCAGCAGGCGCATCAGGTCGCGGCTGGCGCGGTGCTCCAGTTCGATGGTGCAGCGCCCGGTGCACTGGTGCCCGTCCTTTTCGATCGGGGTCACCGAGATCCGGTAGCGGGTGGAAGGGCTGGCCATGGGGGTGCTCGCGCTGGTGGGGAGGAATGGGACCACCATAGGCAAGGCGTCGGCCGGCGGCGATGGCCGGCGCTGCACGCAGTGTTCCACCCGGTTCGTTCCTGCGCTGGAAAAACAGCGGCGCGGCCATGGGCRGCGGGCCTGTGCGGGAAATTGCGTGGGCGCGGGAAACGCTGTGTTGCGGGGGCGCAGTGGACGGCATCCACGCATGGCGTGGATCTACTGCAGAGCGAGCGCGGATGCGGGGCAAAAAAAACGGGACGGCCAAGGCCGTCCCGTCAGGTATCCGCTGCAGGGCGCGCGCTTAGAGCGCAGCGTCCTTGAGCTTCTTCAGCGGGCGAACCTTGAGCTTGGTGGTGGCCGGCTTGGCGGCGAACCACTGCTCTTCCTTGGTGAACGGGTTGATGCCCTTGCGCTTCGGCTTGGCCGGCACATTGACGGTGGTGATCTTCAGCAGGCCCGGCAGGGTGAACGAGCCGGCGCCCTTCTTGTGCACCGAGGAAGCGACAGCGCCTTCCAGCGAGGCCAGCACAGCGCGGACGTCCTTGGCAACAACGCCGGAGACTTCAGCGATGTGTGCAACCAGGCCCGACTTGGTCAGCACTTCCTTGATCGGCTTCGGAGCGGCCGGCTTGGCGGCTGCCTTCGTCGCGACTTTCTTCACTGCCTTCTTCGGGGCAGCCTTCTTAGCGGTCTTTGCCATGGTTTCCTGTTCCGTGAACGGTTGGTTGTTTGGTCGGCGCCGAACCCCGTCGGCAAGCGCAATGTAGGGCAACTCTTGGGCGCCGCCAATAGCCTGGAGCGCTGAAAGTGCATGTTTTTTCATATCCAGGCCGATTCAGTACATGGCCGGCAGTAGGGGGAGCGGGTGCGGTGGTGCGCTGCACCGCAGTGTCGGTGATTGCGACTGGATGGGCGAAATGACTGAAAACAAGGGGGAAATCGCCAGATTGCTGGCGAAGAAGTGTCCAGTCGTCGGCTCGGGACAGGCGCGCCGCATGCGGCGGGGCGACGCAGGGCTAACGCGGCGCGTGCCAGGGTATTGGTTCATCACAGCCACAACGGAGCAGGACATGGGAATCTCGCGACACGCTACCGCGCATTGGGAAGGCGACCTGAAGTCGGGCAAGGGCCAGTTGAGCACGCCGCAGAGTGGTCTTCTGGACAAGACCCGCTACGGCTTCAACAGCCGTTTCGGTGATGAAAAGGGCACCAATCCCGAAGAACTGATCGCTGCCGCGCACGCCGGTTGTTTCACCATGGCGCTGTCGGCCAAGCTCGGCGAGGCAGGCTTTACCCCGACCTCGCTGGATACCGAAGCCAAGGTCGATCTGTCGATGGAAGGCGGCCCGCAGCTGTCGCAGATCCGGCTGAAAGTGAAGGCGGTTGTGCCGGGAATCGAGGCGACGCAGTTCCGCGCGATCGCTGATGACGCCAAGCAGAACTGCCCGGTTTCCAAGGCGCTGAGCGCGGTGCCGATCAGCCTGGAAGCCGAACTGGGCTGAGAAGGTAGTGCCGGCCGCTGGCCGGCAACCACATGAAACCGGGTATAAGGTGGCAGCCGGCCAGCGGCCGGCTCTACCGCCTTGCGTTCACCAATCGATGGTGCCGGAAATCACCGTCTGCACCTGGCCGCCGGACCAGACCTCGCCCTCTTCATCGACCAGCAGCGTCAGCCGCGCATCGTGGCCGACTTCGCGTCCCTGGCTGACGTCGAAGGGCTGGCGGCCGCGCGGAAGGGCGTCGCGCAGGTCCAGCCAGGCCGCCAGCACAGCGTTGGCCGCGCCAGAAGCAGCATCCTCGAAGCGGCGCCCATTGCCGACGAAAGCGCGCACGGCCAGGTCGTAACCATCGCTGCCATCGGCAAAGGCATAGGCGAACACGCCCATGCTGTCGGTCGATTCAGCCAGCGTGGCGATCGCATCCCAGTCCGGGTGCAGGGCGCGCAACGCGGCCTCATCCGCGACCTCTACGACCCACCAGCTGCGGCCACCCTGCATGCGGGCCGGTGGCAGCGAACCCAGCGGCCAGGTGTGCAATGCGGCCTGCAGGCGTGGGTCATCGGTGGCGGCGATCTCGGCCAGCTGCGCACGGGGCGTGCGGATGGCGATGCGCTGCTGCGCGCCTTCGCCGGTCACGCGCAGTGGCAGCGCACCGGCGATGCCGTCCTGAACCAGTACCCCGTCGACCGGCATGGCCAAGCCCGCCTGCAGCACCGCGTGGGCGGTGCCGACGCTGGGATGGCCGGCGAACGGCACTTCCTTCTGCGGGCTGAACATGCGCAGCCGATAGCTGGTGCCGGCCGTCTGTGCCGGGAACACAAACGTCGTTTCGGGCAGGCGGGTCCAGCGGGCGATGGCCTGCATCGCTGCATCGTCCAGGCCTTCGGCATCGAGCACGACGGCCAGCGGATTGCCGGCGCCCGGGCGCGGGGAAAACACATCCAGCTGCAGGAAACGGCGGGTGGTCATCGGGCAGGAACTCCAGGAAACAGGCGGCATAGGGTAGCGCGGGGCCATGCCCCGCGAGCGCGCAGCGCGGCAGGCCGCCGGGCTTGGCCCGGCGCTACCAGGTGATGTTGCCGTCGATCACCAGCTGCACCTGGCCGCCGATCCACACCGTGTCCTGCGCATCCACAGTGACCTGGACGCGGCCGTCGCGGCCGACCTCGCGGCCCTGGCTGGCCACGTAGCTCCCGTCCTTGCCGGGCAGGGCGTTGCGCTGCCGCAGCCAGGCGCCGATCAGCGCGTTGGCGCTGCCGGTCACCGGGTCTTCCGGCACGTTGGGCGCATCGGCGGGGCAGAACGCGCGCACCACCAGGTCGTGCCCGGTATCGGCTTCGAGCGCGAACACGGCGATGCCGAGCGCGTCGGTGGCAATGCTCCAGTCGCGCAGGGCCGCCATGTCCGGTGCCAGCGTGCGTACGGCCTCGGCGTCGCGCAGCGGCAGCAGCCACCAGCGCGGGCCGTTGTCCCACAGCTCGGCGCGCTGGCCCTCGGCGGCAGCAGCGCGCAGGGCGTCAGGAATGTCGCCTGGCAGAGCCGGCAGCGGCCGTGCCTCTGGGCTCGCCAGGCGGATGGTGGGCGCGTTGGCTGGCCCGGTGACCTRCACCGGCAGCAGGCCGGCCGCGCACTGCTGCACCAGGGCCCCGTCGCGTGGCTGCACCAGGCCGCAGGTGACCGCAGCCCAGGCGGCGCCCACGCTGGGGTGCCCGGCGAAGGGCAGCTCGCTGGCAGGGGTGAAGATGCGCACGTGGTAGTCGGCGCCGGCAGCGGTGGGGCGAAGGAAGAATACGGTCTCGGACAGGTTCAGCCAGGCGGCCAGGGCCTGCATGCGGTCGGTGGACAGTCCATCAGCGTCGAACACGACACCGAGCGGGTTGCCGGTACCGGGCTGGTGGGCGAAGACATCGAGCTGCAGGTAGCGGTAGGCGGTCATTGACGGGTGTATTGGGCTTAGAATCGAAGGTTCCGCCCCCTCGGGCGGCTTCCCCACATTACACATAGCCTATCCATGTCAGCTTCCCCCCTTGTCGATCGTTGGATCGTACTGAAGTTCGGCGGCACCTCGGTGTCGCGTCGCCACCGCTGGGACACGATCGGGAAGCTGGCGAAAAAACGGGCCGAAGAGACCGGTTCGCGCGTTCTGGTGGTGGTTTCGGCGCTGTCCGGGGTCACCAATGAACTGACCGCGATTGCCGATGGCGCGCCGGACAGCCGCGATCGCGTGGCGGCGCTGGTCGAACGCCACCAGGCCTTCCTGGACGAGCTGGGCCTGGGCGCGGAGGTGCTGGCCGAGCGGCTGGCCGCGCTGCAGGGCCTGCTGGACGACCCGCGTGCGCCAAGCCGTCCTCTGGACTGGCAGGCCGAAGTGCTCGGCCAGGGTGAACTGCTGTCTTCCAGCCTGGGCGCGGCCTACCTGCGTGCCAGCGGCCTGGATTTCGGCTGGATGGATGCGCGCCAGTGGCTGGACGCGCTGCCGCCGCAGCCGAACCAGAGCGACTGGTCGCAGCGCCTGTCGGTGAACTGCCAGTGGCGTGCCGATGCGGAATGGGCGCAGCGCTTCCGCGCGCAGCCCACGCGCATGCTGATCACCCAGGGGTTCATCTCGCGTCACGCCGACGGTGGCACTGCCATCCTCGGCCGCGGCGGCTCGGATACCTCGGCGGCATACTTCGGTGCGCTGCTCGGCGCCAGCCGCGTGGAGATCTGGACCGATGTGCCCGGCATGTTCAGCGCCAATCCCAAGGACGTGCCGGACGCGCGCCTGTTGACCCGCCTGGACTATTACGAAGCGCAGGAAATCGCCACCACCGGTGCGAAGGTGCTGCACCCGCGCTCGATCAAGCCGTGCCGCGATGCGGGCGTGCCGATGGCGATCCTCGATACCGAGCGTCCGGAGCTGCCGGGCACCAGCATCGACGGCAATGCCGCGCCGGTGCCCGGAGTGAAGGCAATCAGCCGTCGCAACGGTATCGTGCTGGTGTCGATGGAAGGCATCGGCATGTGGCAGCAGGTCGGCTTCCTCGCCGATGTATTCGGCTTGTTCAAGAAGCACGGCCTGTCGGTGGACCTGATCGGTTCGGCCGAGACCAACGTCACCGTATCGCTGGATCCGTCCGAGAACCTGGTCAACACCGATGTGCTGGCCGCGCTGTCGGCCGACCTGTCGCAGATCTGCAAGGTCAAGGTGATCGTGCCGTGCGCGGCGATCACCCTGGTCGGCCTGGGCATGCGCTCGCTGCTGCACAAGCTGTCGGACGTGTGGGCGACCTTCGGTCGTGAGCGCGTGCACATGATCTCGCAGTCGTCCAACGACCTGAACCTGACCTTCGTCATCGACGAAGCCGATGCCGATGGCCTGCTGCCGATCCTGCACGCCGAACTGATCGACAGCGGCGCGATGCCGGTGGAAGAGACCGAAGTGTTCGGCCCGCGCTGGCGCGAAATCGCCGGCACCGTGCGTCCGCGTGGTACGCCGTGGTGGCGCGGCCAGCGTGCGCACCTGCTGCAGCTGGCCGATGYCGGCACCCCGCGCTACGTCTACCACCTGCCGACGGTGCGGGCGCGTGCCCGCGCGCTGGCGGCGATCAAGCCGATCGACCAGCGATACTACGCGATCAAGGCCAACAGCCATCCGGCCATCCTGCAGTTGCTGGAGGCCGAAGGTTTCGGCCTGGAGTGCGTGTCGCACGGTGAGCTGAAGCATGTGTTCCAGGCCATTCCGGAACTGTCGCCCAAGCGCGTGCTGTTCACTCCCAGCTTCTGCCCGCGCAGCGAGTACGAAGCGGCGTTCGCGCTGGGCGTGACCGTCACTGTCGACAACGTGGAAGCCCTGCAACGCTGGCCGGACCTGTTCCGCAACCGCGAACTGTGGCTGCGCGTGGACCTGGGCCGTGGCGAAGGCCACCACGCCAAGGTCCGCACCGGTGGCAAGGAATCCAAGTTCGGCCTGCCGATCGCGCGCGTGGACGAGTTCGTGCGCGCGGCCACCGAGCTGGGCACCCGCGTGGTCGGCCTGCATGCGCACCTTGGCAGCGGCGTGGAAACCGCCCAGCACTGGCGCCTGATGTGCGATGAGCTGGCGGGCTTCGCGCGCCGCATCGGCAGCGTGCACACCATCGACATCGGTGGTGGCCTGCCGATCCCGTACAGCGAGGAAGACGAGCCGTTCGACCTGGATGCCTGGGCCGAGGGCCTGGCCGAGGTCAAGGCGCTGCATCCGGCGTTCCGCCTGGCGATCGAGCCGGGCCGCTTCCTGGTGGCCGAATCGGGCGTGCTGCTGACCCACGCCACCCAGGTGGTGGAGAAGGATGGCGTGCGCCGCGTCGGCCTGGATGCCGGCATGAACACGCTGATGCGCCCGGCCCTGTACGACGCCTGGCACGACATCGAGAACCTCAGCCGCCAGGGCGGTTACGCCGAAGCGGCGTTCGATGTGGTCGGCCCGATCTGCGAATCCAGCGATGTGTTCGGCAAGCGCCGCAAGCTGCCGGTGTCGACCGCGCCGGATGATGTGATGCTGATCGCCGACGCCGGTGCCTACGGCTATGTGATGTCCAACACCTACAACCAGCGGGCGATGCCGCGCGAAGACGTGATCGAATGATCGCCGCCTTCCGCGCCCTGCACCCGCCCACCGACACGTCCCGCGCCTGCGCGCGGGCACGTGCCTGACCGTGCTTGAACTGGATTCACCATGACTGCTTTCGATAAACACCAGGTTTCCCGCTTCCGYTTCGTSCGCTGCGAWTTCGCYGCSGACACCGGCGTGGCCAAGCTGGTCTACGCCTTCGATGACGGCCCGGAAATGGTGGAAACCGTTACCGTGCCCGGCGCTCCGTTCGTGCTGGAACCGGCCCGTGCCGATGCCGTGCAGCGCGCGCTGCGGCTGCTGCACCTGATTGCCGGTGTGAGCTACTACAAGGCCGGCGTGCCCGATACGGTCAGCATCGACAGCTACAGCATCGATGCCGATACCGCAGCGCTGGTGGAGACCATCTACCTCAACGGCCTGGGCGAATTCGCTTACCGCAACGGCCTGAACCTGCGTGGGCGCTTCCGCCTGCCGGTGCAGGGCGAAACGGTGCAGGCACCGGTGCTGGGCCTGCAATCGCACGCGCTGGTCGCCATCGGCGGCGGCAAGGATTCGCTGGTCAGCATCGAAGCGCTGCGCCGCGCCGGCGTGGACGAGACGGTGACCTGGATCGGGGGTTCGCAGTTGATCCGTGCCTGTGCCGAGCGCACCGGGCTGCCGACGTTGAACCTGGGCCGCGCGCTGGCGCCGGAGCTGTTCGAACTCAACCGCCAGGGCGCATGGAACGGGCACATCCCGGTCACCGTGGTGAACTCGGCGATCATGGTGCTGGCTGCGCTGCTGCACGGTGTGGACCAGG